>NZ_JACJDS010000013.1:0-127919 GCF_014163635.1 Pseudoalteromonas sp. SR44-8 | reverse complement strand
AAGTTAGCAAGTTAATCAATGATAAACATCATAACCCTAATAATTGTTTAATTATTTTCAATCAAACCGATATAAATTTGTGTTGTAGGATCGACTTGCAAGCAAGTGATAAGGTTTTCTTTGATGAGCTCTAGCATAGCAATAAAGCTAACCACTACACCACTGCGGCCTTCGTCAAAAGTGAATAAGTCAGTGAAAGGAAGTTGCGTGCCGGCTGTCGATAACTTTTGCAAAATTAAACTCATTCTTTCGCGAGTTGATAAAGCTTCAGCGGTTATTTGATGATGCTCAAAAGTTTTAGCTCGCGCCATCACATCACTAAGCGCAAATAGTAAATCTTTTAAATCAACATCCGGTAACAATTGAGCATGCTCGCTCTGCTCAGGCACTAATGCGTGGGCAATAAAAATATCACGGCCAACACGTGGAATATCATCAAGGTTCTGCGCAGCTAGCTTAAATTGTTCATACTCTTGTAAACGACGAATTAATTCAGCCCGTGGATCTTCTTCTTCCTCAAGCTCTTCATGTTTCGGCAGTAATAGTCGTGATTTTATTTGTGCAAGTAATGCCGCCATCACCAAATATTCACCAGCAAGCTCCAATTGAAACTCGGTCATCATTTCAACATAACGGACGTATTGTTCAGTAATGCTAAAAATCGACAATTCCAGAATATCTAACTTATGTTTTTTTATTAAATATAGTAATAAATCAAGTGGCCCTTCAAAGGTTTCTAAAATTACTTCTAGAGCGTCTGGCGGAATATACAAATCTTCCGGGGTATTCATTACTTCTTTGCCATGCAAAAAAGCCAGCGGCAACTTTTGTTGCGCCGGCTCTCGTATTTGAGCTACATCATCAGTATGTAGTTCGTTCATGGTTTATCGGCGTAGTTATTCAAATGGAGCTGTATCGCCACAGCCTACACGCAGCACCTCAACTGTATCTTCTGACAGGTCGATTACTGTGGTTGCTTGCTCAGCTAAATAGCCGCCATGAATAATTAAATCAACTTGATTACCTATGCGATCACGTATCTCGTCCGGATCAGACTCAGTAAACTGCTCACCGGGTAAAATTAATGAACACGACATCAATGGCTCACCTAACTCGGCTAGCAATGCGCAGGTAATTGGATGTTCTATTACACGAATACCAATGGTTTTTTTCTTGTCGTTTAACAAACGTTTTGGTACTTCTTTAGTGCCTTTAAAGATAAACGTATAAGGCCCGGGTGTATTGTTTTTAATTAATCTAAATAGTTGGTTATCTACTCGTGCATAAGTAGAAAGCTCAGATAGATCACGACATACTAAGGTAAAGTTATGGTGTTTTTCAATACCACGGATGCGCTCAATACGCTCTTTTGCTTGTTTGTTACCTAAATTACAGCCTATTGCATAGCCTGAATCGGTTGGATATACCACCACTCCACCTTGTTTGATAATGTCGACCGCTTGATTAATTAAGCGTGGTTGTGGATTATCTGGATGAATATGAAAAAAATCACTCATTTAGTTCTCCTGTTTGCCCTTCCCAAGTTTGCCAAACGCCTTGGCAATCTTTTGGCAAATATAAGTTTTTTCCTAATTCTAGCCAACTAGTAGGAAAATGAAAATCAGATCCTTGCGAACACAGTAAATCGTATTCACGGCTCAATTCGCCTAAAAACTGTCGCTCAGTCGGTGCTTGTTGTGGTTGTGCAACTTCCATTGCATCGCCACCGGCATCTTTAAACTGACTCAATAATTTGCGCAGCCATTTATTTGACATTTGATAACGCCCAGGGTGGGCAATCACAGCAACGCCACCTGCGGCATGAATGGCGGCAATGGCGGTTTGCATATCACACCAATCGCTTGGTACATAACCCGTTTTAGCGCGGCCAAGGTATTTTTTAAACACCCCAGGAATTGTGGTTGCAACGCCACGAGCAATAAGTGCTCTTGCATAATGTGCACGGGTAATTTGTGCATCTGCGGCAAGCTCTTGCGCTTGTTGATAAATGCCATCAAAGCCATTTTTCTCTAAACGACGACCGATCTCGACAGCTCTATCAGCACGTTTTTGCTGTTGGATAGTCAATAAGCTGGTCAATGTTGACTCGTCAATATCTACGTTTAATGCCACGATGTGGATCTCAAAACTTTCCCACTTAGTGGAAATTTCAACCCCTGATATCAAGGTTAATGGTAGAGATTCGCTTTCTATAAATGCTTGTGCAGGTTTAACCGCAGCAGTGGTGTCGTGATCAGTGATCGCAAACACATCTATATTTTTTTCAACTGCACGCAATAATAATTGCTCAACAGTTAATTGCCCGTCAGAATGTGTGGTATGACTGTGTAAATCGTATTTTATCAAAAGAGAAGACTGCTCATATTAAATGTGCGAAAGTTGTTATTAAGTATAACAAAATTTTTTAATAAATTGTTTTAAATAAATACTTGACACTAACGCAGTTGATACGGTTTACTGTAGTCACTTGAGACACAAATAGAATTACAACAATGATAAATTTAATCCAAAACACTATCTGGTGGTGGCACTCGTAAATTATCGGGTGACGAATTGTCGTGTCTAACACATTCTAAACCCGCTTATTGCGGGTTTTTTTATATTTAAATTTTAGGGTAACAAACATGAATAACGTAGCAACTTTTACACATCATTGGTGGTGGCGCCTGGTATAGCGGGACGGTAATGGTCTATCTGAAACATAGGTATCGTTATTCAAACCCCGCATAGCTTAGCTTGCGGGGTTTTATTTTTTTGAGGGAATGAGGTTTGATTTTTAGTCATATAACAACAACGCCAGGTGAAGTTACTAGCATCACCGAAGTGCGAGAATATATACATAGCCCATTGGCACTATATGGATTGCTTGATAAAGATAATTCATTACTCTTAGAGTCAGCAGAAATTGATTCTAAAGACAGTGTCAAAAGTTTAATTTTGGTAGATTGTGCACTAAAAATAATCTGCACAGGTAAAACAGTCACAGTAACGGCGCAATCTAATAATGGTCAGCAATTACTGCCTTATTTACAAACTAAATTAGAAAACTGCCATACTCAATTAAACAAGCAAACTCTCAGCATCGAATATCAAGGTATCGATCATAATATTGATGAAGCCTCAAAGCTGATTGCCGATAATGCTTTTAGTGCCTTGCGCTGTTGTATAAATAGTATCAGCAGCACCACAAACAATCCATTTTCGTTATTTTTAGGCGGTGTGTTTGCTTACGACATGGTAGCCAACTTTGAACAACTGAGTGATGTACCAGATGGAGAAAATAGCTGTCCTGATTACGTATTTTATTTAGCTGAAACCTTAGTGGTAATTGATCACCAAGCTAAAACCACTGAGCTGATTGGTAACGTTTTTAATGGCCCTGATGTGCATGCAAACTGTTTTGAAGTGGGTAAAAAGCTCGAACGTTTAAATACCTTATGCGACCAAGCCGATAGCTATAGTGCGCAGCAAAGTGCTGGCATCAGTGACGTCAGTGTTGATATTAGTGACGAGCTCTATTGCCAACAGGTCAATAGTTTGAAAAAACACATTGTCGATGGCGATATTTTTCAAGTTGTGCCATCGCGTACCTTCTCGTTAGCTTGCGCTAACCCATTACATGCCTACAGCCAACTAAAAAAACAAAATCCAAGCCCGTACATGTTTTATATGCGCGACAGTGAATTTGCGTTATTTGGTGCCTCTCCTGAGTCAGCTTTAAAGTTTTGTGCTACATCACATCAAGTTGAAGTATATCCAATTGCAGGAACTCGCCCGCGAGGAAAGTTTGCTAATGGCCAAATTAATCCAGATTTAGACAGTCGTATTGAACTGGAACTGCGCAACGACCAAAAAGAGCGTGCTGAGCATTTAATGTTGGTTGATTTAGCACGAAATGACGTAGCTCGTATCAGTGTCCCGGGGACTCGCCACGCAAAAGAGCTATTAAAGGTCGATCGTTATTCGCAAGTAATGCATTTAGTGTCACGCGTTGTTGGCACATTAAAACCTCAGCTGGATGCCCTACACGCTTACCAAGCCTGTATGAACATGGGCACTTTAGTTGGTGCGCCTAAAGTCAGCGCGGCAGAGTTGGTAAGGCAAACTGAAGGTAAGCGCCGTGGTAGTTACGGTGGTGCGGTAGGTTATTTAACCGGTGACGGCGCCATGGACAGTTGCATTGTTATTCGCTCGGCCTTTGTTAAAAATAATACCGCGTATGTACAAGCCGGTGCCGGAGTTGTGTTTGACTCAGACCCTCAATCTGAAGCTAATGAGACTCGTGCTAAAGCACAAGCGGTTATTACAGCCATTCAATCGACGTACCAAGGACACTAAAATGAGTGAAAACATCAACAACTTAACGGACTTAAAAATCTACTTTTTAGATAATTTTGATTCATTTAGTTATAACTTAGTCGATGAACTTTCTATGTTAGGCAGCGATTTAGTGGTATATCGTAACAACATAGACGCGCAGGTGATTTATGACAAAATGTGTGCGGAAACTAAACCAGTGATCTTAGTACTGTCGCCGGGTCCAGGCACCCCCACTGCGGCGGGCTGCTTAATGGCATTGATTGAACTATGCAAAGGCCGTTTTCCAATGTTGGGGATTTGCCTTGGCCAACAAGCACTAACACAAAGTTATGGCGGTATTATTGGCCATGCTGGAGAAACCGTACATGGTAAATCATCAATCATTGAGCTTGGTGAGCACCCAGTATTTGCAGGTATGGGAGAACGTATGCCTGTGGCACGTTATCATTCACTGATGGCCACGAAAGTACCCGACAGTGTTGCAGTGATAGCCCACTATGAGTCAATACCGATGGCAATTTATCATCGTGACGATAAAGCCCTTGGCTATCAATTTCATCCTGAGTCTATTTTGACGCCCAATGGCGCCGCGCTACTTCAACAAAGTATGCAATTTTTAGCCAGTGCACAGCAGTAGAGGATAGTATGTCAGTAAACCAACAATCAGCCAGTGAGGCGAGCATTGGCTCAATGATTGATGTGTTATTAACGCAAACATCATTAAGCTTTAGTCAAAGCCAACAGTTATTTGATGCCATTATGCAAGGCAAAGTAAATGACATCGAACTGGCAGCCATCTTAGTGGCACTGAAAATAAAAGGTGAAGTAAGCGACGAAATCGCAGGAGCAGCCGCATCGATGCGTGCTAATGCGATACCTTTTATTACTCACTTAACCAACCTTGTCGATAGTTGTGGCACTGGCGGCGATGGCTCAAACACTATTAATATTAGCACCACCGCCGCCATCGTTGCTGCAGCTTGCGGTATAAATATGGTCAAACACGGTAATCGCAGTGTTTCGAGTAACTCCGGCTCCGCTGATTTACTCAAAGCATTGGGCATCAATATAGACATGAACCCAGCACACGCGGCGCAGTGTTTAGAGCAAACCGGCTTTACGTTTTTGTTTGCTCCGCATTATCACAGCGGCGTACGCCATGCTATGGGTGTGCGAACGACCTTAAAAACCCGTACTATTTTTAATATTTTAGGGCCATTGGCAAATCCAGCAGCACCGGATGTGCAATTATTGGGGGTATATGATGAAAGTTTATGCTTAGCGATGGCACACACCTTAAAAACGTTAGGTACACCGCGCGCAATGGTCGTTCATGGCTCGGGCACCGATGAAATAGCCTTGCACGGTGAAACGACCGTCGCAGAGCTTAACAACGGAAAAATCAGCCAGTACACACTTACCCCTGCTGATTTTGGTCTTGCAAACTATTCACTTGAACAACTTGCCGGTGAAGGGCCAGAATATAACGCCAAGGCTAGCATGGCTATTTTAGCTGGTAACGGCACCGACGCGCACAATGCGGCCATTATTGTTAACGTTGCTGCGTTGCTTTATTTAACCAATAAAGCCGACGATTTTAAAAGTGCCGCGATGCAAGTTAAAGAGGTTTTACAAAGCGGCCGTGCATTGAATACCTTAAATGCCATTGTCATAAGCAGTAATAAAGAATACGCAAACTCCGAGGTAAGTAATGGCTAATGTATTAGACAAAATAGTTGCAGATAAAAAAATAGAGCTCATTGAACGCAAATCCAAGCGCCCTCTTGAGAGCTTTAAGCATCAAGCAATACCCACAAATCGTGATTTTTATAAAGCCCTTGCAGCGCCTGGCACTCAGTTTATTTTGGAATGCAAAAAGGCCTCGCCGTCAAAAGGCCTTATTCGAGAGCCGTTTGATTTAGCCGAGATCACCCGTGTTTATAAAAACTACGCTAGCTGCATCAGTGTGTTAACCGATGAAAAATATTTTCAGGGTAGTTTTGATTATCTCGAATTTGTGTGCAGTCAAGTAGAGCAACCATTGATCTGTAAAGATTTCTTTATTGATGAATACCAAATTTATTTGGCCCGTATTTATGGCGGCGATGCTATTTTATTAATGTTGTCAGTACTTGATGATACGCAATATCAATCGCTTGAAAAAGTTGCAAAAAGCCTAAACATGGCAATCCTCACCGAAGTGAGTAACGAAGCTGAAGTACATCGAGCTCTGGCACTCAATGCGCAAATTATTGGTATTAATAACCGTGATTTACGTGATTTGAGCACAAACTTAGCTACCACTGAGGCACTAAGAAAGCTTATTCCTGATAACAAAGTGGTTATTTCAGAATCAGGTATTTACACACACCAAGATGTAAAACGCTTGGCCCCGTTGTGTAATGGCTTTTTAATCGGTAGTTCACTGATGGCTGAGCGTGATTTAGAGCGCGCTTGTCGAAGCGTAATTTTAGGTGAAAACAAAGTTTGTGGCTTAACCCGTAGCCAAGATGCCATTGCCGCTTATGAAAGTGGTGCCGTTTATGGGGGGCTAATTTTTGCACCTAAATCCCCTCGATTTGTTGATTTAGATTGTGCAAAACAAGTTATGCAAAGTGCCCCGCTTGCCTATGTAGGCGTATTTGTCAACGCAACAATCGCAGACGTTGTCAATCATGCTCAGAGCTTAAAGCTTGCAGCAGTGCAATTACATGGCCAAGAAGACGCAGTCTATATAAACGAACTGCGTCCTTTGCTACCAAGTAATTGCCAGATTTGGAAGGCGCAAGCTGTGAAGGATAGCTTGCCAGCACCTGTCAATGGCGTTGATCGCCACTTATACGATACTCACAGCGATACGCAAGCTGGCGGTACCGGTAAGACCTTTGATTGGGCAATACTCAAAGAGACTAAGCAGCCATTTATGCTTGCTGGTGGCTTAAATCCAGAAAATATTCAAGGTGCATTATATCAAGGTGCGCATGGACTCGACCTAAATTCAGGGGTTGAGCAAAGCGCCGGTAAAAAATGCCCAAACAAATTAAATGATGCATTTATTAGCATCCGTAAATATTGAGGTCAATATGAATAATCCAGCTTATTTCGGCGAATTTGGCGGCATGTTTGTCCCAGAATTGCTAGTACCAGCACTTAAACAACTAGAAAACGAATTTAATAAATCGCAAACAGATCCGGCTTTTCAAGCTGAACTGGAAAAGTTACTTAATGAATATGCTGGCCGTCCTACGCCACTGACATTAACGCGTAACTTAATTAAAAACCCAAAAGTAAAATTATACTTAAAGCGTGAAGATTTACTGCACGGTGGCGCGCACAAAACGAATCAGGTGTTAGGCCAAGCACTATTAACTCAACGCATGGGTAAAAAACAAGTTATTGCTGAAACAGGCGCAGGCCAACACGGCGTTGCAACGGCGCTTGCGTGTGCATTACTTGGTTTAAAATGCCGTATTTATATGGGCGCTAAAGACGTGGCACGCCAACAACCAAACGTATTTAGAATGAAACTAATGGGCGCTGAAGTGATCCCAGTTACTGCAGGCTCTGGCACATTAAAAGATGCCGTAAACGAAGCGCTTCGTGATTGGTCAGCAAATTATAAAGAAGCGCATTACTTACTTGGTACTGCTGCAGGTCCTCACCCATTCCCTACCATCGTTCGTGAGTTCCAAAAAGTGATTGGTGAAGAAGCAAAACAACAAGTATTAAAAGCTGAAGGTCGCCTACCTGATGCGGTGCTTGCTTGTGTAGGCGGTGGCTCTAACGCCATTGGTATGTTTACAGATTTTATTGACGAGCCAAGTGTAAAACTCATTGGCGTAGAGCCCGCTGGCAAAGGGCTTGATACCCACGAGCACGGTGCAACAATCTGTAAAGGAACTAAAGGTATTTTGCACGGTACTTATACCTATATAATGCAAAATGATGATGGCCAGATTGAGGAATCATATTCTGTCTCAGCGGGTCTTGATTACCCAGCTGTTGGCCCACAACATGCGTTTTTACATGAAACTGGCCGTGCGCAATATGTGGGTATTACAGATACCGAAGCATTAGAAGCATTCCAATTACTGGCTAAAAACGAAGGGATTATTCCTGCGCTCGAATCAAGTCATGCACTAGCTTACGCACTGAAGTATGCAGAGCAGCAAACTGAAGAGTCAATTTTAGTAGTGAATTTAAGTGGTCGCGGCGACAAAGACTTATCACACGTTATGGATGTACTTTCTAAAGGGGATCAGTTATGAGCCAGACAGCAATCCAAAAAACAGACCGCTACGGTAAAATGTTCGCCCGTTTAAGCGAGCTAAATCAAGGTGCATTTGTGCCGTTTGTTACAATTGGCGATCCAAATAAAGAACTGAGCGTTGAAATAATCAAAAGCTTAATTGATGGCGGCGCTGATGGCTTAGAGCTGGGTATTCCATTTTCAGACCCAATAGCAGATGGTCCAGTTATTCAAGCTGCCAATATTCGCGCCCTTAAAGTAAATATAAATACCCAAGATTGCTTTGATATCATAAAGCAAGTACGCCAGTACAATGCTGATATCCCAATTGGTTTATTGTTGTATTCGAACTTAGTGTTTAAACGCGGTTTAGAGGCTTTTTACCAGGATGCCAAAGCAGTTGGCGTTGACTCAATTCTAGTTGCAGATGTGCCGCTTCATGAATCTAAAATGTTTCGCAAAGCGGCAATGAGTAATGGCATTGACCCCATTTTTATAGCCACGCCTAACGCACCTGATGACACTTTACGCGAATGTGCCTCTTATGGCCGTGGTTATACTTATTTGCTATCCCGTGCGGGTGTAACAGGCACAGAAACTAAAGCACAAATGCCGGCGACATCAATTGTCACTAAACTAAAAGAATACCACAGCGCCCCTGCGTTATTAGGTTTTGGGATTTCAACCCCTGATGATGTAAAAGCAGCACTTAATGCCGGTGCAGCAGGTGCTATATCTGGCTCGGCGGTAGTGAAAATTATTGAAGCGAATCTCGATACCCCTCAAGCTATGCTCAGTGGTTTACAAGAGTTCGTAGCGAGCATGAAAGCTGCAACTGCGCTGTAAGTTCATACTTCGAAAATAAGAAAAGGGCCTGTTGCGGCCCTTTTCTGGTAATCAAACGCGTTAAAGACTCTCTTTCAACGCTTTTGCTGCTTTAAATACAGGCTTGTTAGCGCCTTCAATGTCTATTGCCTCTCCCGTTTGTGGATTGCGTCCTGTACGTGCGGGATAATAACTTAACGCAAACGTGCCAAAGCCATTTACTTGCACTTGATCACCTTCTGATAATGATTTAGTGATGGCTGCAAGCATGCTTGATAACGCCGCTTGAGAATCTTTTTTAGTTAATTCACTGTGTGCAGACATTGCACTAATCAGTTGTGCTTTATTCATAAAATGCTCCTAAAAATACCGCTTACTCAGTCACTGTTCAGCAGATTTTGGTAATGATTGAATACAAAGGCACGCAGGCTAAGGGTTAGTAACTACTAAGTCAACCTTGTAAACAACACAATAAGTTGATACAACCTCTGCAACTATTCTTTGGTTTTATTTTTTGGGCATTCTATGCATGCAATAATTGAGTTTATTCCGCTAATTTTATTTTTTGCGGTATTCAAGTTAGTTGATATTTACTGGGCAACGGCATTATTAATGGGCACCACTTTTCTGCAGGTCGCTTATTCTTATTTTAAAATAGGCAAAGTGCCTACACGCCAATGGTTGTTTTTTGCCATTGCAGTGATTTTAGGCACTCTTACGCTGGTGTTTCATGATGAACAATTTGTGAAGTGGAAAGCCACTATCATCTACGCTGTGCTCTCATTAAGCTTATTGATCAGTCGCTACTTTCTTGGTAAAAATTTAGTTAAACAAGCACTCAGTGCCATTTTAAATAATGCATCAGACTCTGAGCAAGAAATTACCGTACCTGAGTCGCTTTGGGATAAACTCAACATATTGTGGATAGCGATCACAGCGGGAATATCAGCGTTAAATATCTATATCGCTTATAACTTTTCTCTCGATTTTTGGGTTAACTTTAAAGTGTTTGGCTTAATGGGGATCACATTTGTCAGTCTTTTTGCCACTATCATCATGTTGTATAAATATTTACCCGATGAAGATGAGCCCAAAGTAGACAATAAAAAGCGCTCTTAATGTCATAAATATGTCGTCTTAGCTTGTTAGCCTAGTATACAAAATCACGCTGAGACGACCTTGAACGCCAATCAATACCGCTGGTTTGAATTTACATTTATATTTGTATGCCTTCCTTTGCTGGGTTTTTACCTTCGTGCCTACCTTGCTAATTGGCTGATCCCCGCGTTAATCGTGTTAATGAGTGTCTGCGGTATGTTGCTGCTAGGCGATCCCCACTTTAAACGCTTTAGACTTACCAGCCTTGGTCAATTTTCCGCAGTGAAACGCCGACTGTTTAGTTTCTTTTTTATCGGCGCACTGTTTTCAGGGGTTTTTTACGGGATCATTAATCAAGGTAATTGGTTTATGCTGCCTCGAAACTCATTTAATGACTGGTTAATGTTACTCGCGTTCTATCCATTATTGTCAGTCATGCCGCAAGAGTTGATATTTCGAACCTATTTTTTTCATCGTTATAAACGCATCATGCCAAAAAAAACGGTGCGCATAATTGTTAGCGCCACAGTATTTGCTTTAGCGCATATTGTTTATGCTAATTGGGTAGCAGTACTACTGGCATTTATAGGCGGGTTATTATTTGCATTTACCTATGCTCAAAGCCGCTCCACGTTTGTCTGCGTTATCGAACACAGCTTATGGGGACTGTGGATGTTTACATTAGGAATAGGTCAGTACTTAGATTCGGCAACAATCTCTTAACTGAAAAAGCCGTGCTAATGATACTTAACACGGCTTAATTATGGGAAGCTCAATTAGTTGTATTAATTAAAAACCGAAAATGCTCATAGCAAAAAACTTAGTCGCTACGGTATTAATAAATATAACTACTAAAATTACCGGAATAAAGGTTGATAGCGAAAAATTAACGTATTTTTCAGTAAAGCTACCTGCATAGCCTGGACAACCTTGGCTTAGCTCTTCACTTAAACGTACTTTTTTCCAGCGATACATCACGAATAAACATACCATTAAACCATTCAATGGCAAGATAGTGTCGTAAAATACATCATACACAATATCAAATAAGCTTTTAGACGCTCCGCCATAGTTAGTAAATGAAGTTAATCCTTCAACCATACCAAACGACATAGTACATAACACTGTCAGTACACCGATGCTACCAGTTAATATCAGTAACGCCATTTTACGGCTTATGCCTTTACGGTCACTTAGCGTAGCTGTTGGCACCTCAACGATGGATACCAACGAGGTAATTGCAGCAAAAAATACCAGCAAGAAAAACACAAACGCAACAATTGATGCACCAACATAGCCAATATCAGTTTGTAGCGCGAGTAAAATCTTTGGTAAAAACTCAAAAATCATCGACACAGATGAGTCAGACAATTTAGTAGGATCAGTATCTGGGTTAAAACTAAAGATAGCTGGTAGCACCATAAGACCGGCAATAAACGCCACCAGTGAATCAGTCAGTGCAACCATTTTAGCACTGCCAACAATGTCATCCTTTTTCGAGATATATGAAGCGTAAGTCATCAATATACCCATACCCAACGACAATGAGAAAAACGCTTGCGCTAATGCACCGTTCAAGACACTGGCATTCATCTTAGAAAAATCAGGGATAATATAGTACTTAACGCCAGCCATAGCATTGTCTAGCGTCAATACATACGCCACTAATGCGATTAGCAATACGAACAATGCTGGCATTAAAAACTTAGCTGCTTTTTCAATCCCTTGCTTAACACCACCGACTAAAATCAAATTAACAATTAATGCCACAGCAGCCATATACGCAAACACGCTGGAACTATTAATAAACACCCCAAAGCTTTTTGGATCAGCCAACACATCTAAGTTACCAACCGCAACTTGGCTTAAATAACCAAAAATCCATACCGTGATAACCATATAAAACACAGCAATCATAAACGGGGTTAATACTGCTAAAAAGCCAGCAAAACTCCACTTAGTATCATTACCAGATAATAACTTGTAAGAGCCTAATGGATCTTTTTGTGCTTGGCGTCCCATTGCCATCTCTGCC
This sequence comes from Pseudoalteromonas sp. SR44-8, assembly GCF_014163635.1. NCBI lineage: Bacteria > Pseudomonadati > Pseudomonadota > Gammaproteobacteria > Alteromonadales > Pseudoalteromonadaceae > Pseudoalteromonas > Pseudoalteromonas sp. SR44-8. Next base: position 115,371 of record NZ_JACJDS010000013.1, on the reverse strand, counting down.
ATCATTACTGGCAAACAAATAAACACAACAAACAGCGCGTAAACGAGCAAAAAAGCACCACCACCATTTTTTGTTGCTGAGACTGGAAAACCAACCAAGTTACCAATACCGACCGCAGAGCCAGCAGCTGCTAATATAAATCCAAGGCGGGAGCTAAAGTGCTCACGAGTATCGCTCATTTAAAAACCTTATTATTATTTTGTACCATTCAAGCGACTCTACCAGTGTTGTGCTGGGCTTTTCAAGCAGATTCCACTTAAAAATATAATGATACTGTAAACCTTAGAGGTTGTTGTTCTTTTAAGATTAAAATTTGTTCAAGCTAACAGTGATTAAATCGCAGCATCAATTTACAGCCTCGAAAGTTAACTAAAAACTGCGCAAAGCTTTCGCGCTTTAATAGCGCTCTAAACTAATCGTAATTTATTCGCCTATTAATTTTGCTGTGCTAATATCAGCATAATTCCAATAATATTCAAATCCAGAGAACACACCATGCTGTATATAATTTACTCAACTGATGTTGAAAATAGCTTAGAATTAAGAAAAGCCGCCCGCCCTGCTCATTTAGCACGCTTACAAGAATTAGACGAGCAAGGCCGATTACTGACAGCAGGTCCATTACCTGCCATTGATAGCGCCGAGCCAGCTGAAGCTGGTTTTACTGGTTCTTTAGTGATTGCAGAATTTAGCTCATTAGAAGCAGCTCGCGAATGGGCTGCAGCAGATCCTTACGTCAACGGCGGCGTATATGAAAACTCACAAGTTAAACCGTTTAAAAAAGTTTTTCCTGGCTAAGTAAAACCAACAATCAAACAGGATTATACTATTTAAATGAACCAGATTTTAATGCGATGGGTATAAGACTTTGAGTCAAATCACCACAATTCAGTGTTTGTTCACCGGATGTTAATTAAACTCTGCTGCATTGAATCATCAGATTTAGTGATTTTTCACTTGAATTATAGCTACTTGGTTCATTAAACTATTCAGGTCTGGTTTAGGAGTTTTTCATCATGCGTACTGTGTTAGCTCTCAGCGTCGCCATCACTGTGCTATTTTCGAGTGTTTTTTCGACTAGTAGCCAAGCTGCATCTCAAGTCAATAAAGCTGAGATAAATAAAAAACAAGCTGTTGAGCTTGCTAAAAAAGTCGAAGATGGTAAAACTCTTAAAATTACCGTACTTAACGATATTTATACTGTAAGAATATTAAAATCGGACGGCCATGTCGTCGACGTTCATGTCAATAAAAAGACCGGCGAAGTGAAGAAGGATTAAGAAATGCGAATTTTAGTAATTGAAGATGATTTACACTTAGCAGACAATCTGCGTAATGCATTAGAAAAAGAACGTTATAGTGTCGATCTCTGTCATGATGGCGAAGCTGGTTTATTTCACATCACAGAATATCCTCTTGATATGGCGGTAGTTGATTTAGGCTTACCAAAAATTGACGGTATTGAACTGATCAATAAAGCCCGCGCACAAGGGATTACAATTCCAATTCTGATTTTAACAGCACGTGACCGTTGGCAAGATAAAGTTGAAGGACTTGATGCTGGTGCTGATGACTATTTAACTAAACCATTTCATGTTGAAGAGTTAATAGCCCGGTGTAACGCGTTGATCCGTCGTAGCGCAGGCAAAGCAAATCCTGAAATGACTGCTGGGCCTATTAAAATTCACACCCGCTCACAACAAGTGTGGGTTGATGACCGAGAGCTAAGTCTCACCGCATACGAATACAAAGTGCTTGAGTATTTAATGGTTAATCCACAAAAAGTGATTTCCAAATCTGAGCTAACAGAGCACATATACGATCAGGACTTTGATTTAGATTCAAATGTAATCGAAGTATTCGTACTGCGCTTACGTAAAAAGCTTGACCCTGATGGTACTTTAAACCCAGTAGAAACACTACGCGGACGCGGTTACAGGCTTAAAAGTCAGTGGTAGCATCGCAAATACCGTTAAAAGTAAGGCAAGGATTTATCCTTGTCTTTGTTTTATTAGTCGCTTTACCCATTTTATTCTTCTCTATTGGTAAGGCATACTATGCTTCGTTAGTCGAAGCCACCGAAAAAACCCTCGAAGCCCATTTATATTCTTTAATTTCAGAAGTCGATTTTACTGAGCGCGGCATTATCATGCCCAGCACTATTTTAGCTCCTGAATTGAATCGTTTAAATTCTGATACTTATGCGATGATCTATCGTGAAGAACAGCCTGTATGGCACTCTGAGTCGGCGGTAAATGTTAACTTTGTGCCTGACGAACTAGAAACCAAAGCAGGCGCTGCCGACTTTCGTCGTGTGGAATATAAAAATACAGTGTATTGGCAACTTAGCCTAACCGTTATTTTAAATAACATTGACCAGTCAGAGCATGCTCGCTTTATTTTATTAAAACGCAACGATGCTCTACTGCGGTTAATGGATGGTTTTAAGCAAACCCTTGTAAACTGGATGTACGTCATGGGTGTAGCCATTGCAGCATTAATGGCTGTGGGCTTTGTGTGGAGCGCGCGGCCGTTGCAACGACTGGATAAAGAAATAAAAGCCATTGAGTCAGGTGATATTCAAGAAATTAAAGGACTTTATCCTGTTGAGCTGCAAACTATAAAAGCCGATTTAAATTTACTACTCGAAACTCAGCAACGCCAAAAAGAGCGCTATCGTGCGTCTTTAAGCGACTTAGCTCACGCACTTAAAACGCCACTGGCAGTATTAAAATCGAGCCCGCTTGCCAACGATGCCGATGCCCAAGAGCAGCTTGACCGTATAAATGTGATGATCGAACACCAATTAAAACGCGCTGCAACGGGTGCAGCTGATACATGGAAAAAACAAACAGCCATTAAGCCGGTGCTAGATTCAATCCTCAATGCAATGAGTAAAGTTTACCGCGATAAAGATATTATTTTTACCCATGCGGTTAAAGACAAAGATTACTTTTTAGGTGACAAAACTGATTTACTCGAACTACTGGGTAACTTAATTGATAACGCCTGTAAAGCTTGTCGTTCACAAGTCGATATCCAAGTCATTCAAAAACGCAACCTCACTATCGCTATTAGTGATGATGGACCCGGTGTGCCGGTTGATAAACGCGAATCCCTGCTTACTCGTGGTACCCGCTTGGACACCTACGAAAGCGGACACGGTGTCGGTATGGCGATTGTGTCAGATTTAGTAAAGTCGTATCACGGTACCCTGACTATTTTAGATGCTGATACCTTAGGCGGCGCGAAATTTATTTTAGAGTTTAATTATAATGATAAAAAATAACTGGTTAATAGCTGTATCAGGGCTGCTTTTAGCACTGAGTACAACAACGTTTGCAGCAGAAGAGCAATGTACAGTCGTTGAGCAAGCAACACCTGATGAAGCTAAAAAATATATTCAATGTTTAGATAAACAGATAGAGACCTTAACCCGTATTCAACAAACCTGGATAAATAAAATCACTTTAGATTTAAATAAGATCCAAGAAGATACCGGTAACTCTCAGTTGCTACCAATTTTTAAACGTAGCATTATCAATTACCAAAAATACCTGGAAGACAGCTGTAAATGGCGTTATTTACACAAAGTACCCAACGCCACCCAGGCTGCAATTGTATATAAGCGCTGTGAATTGCGTATATTAGAGCAGCACATTACTGTATTAAAACAACCTATCTGACCACCACGGTGGTTATTTAGAAGGTGACTCGATTTCTTCACCATTACCTAACAGAGTCGCTAACCAGCGCCCTTCGTCGCTGGCTTCTAAGGCTATTTTAACAATCATCGTCAATGGCACCGATAACAACATACCTACCGTGCCAATCAGCCAACCCCAAAAGATGAGTGATAAAAATACCACTAAGGTCGACAGTCCTAAACCTTTACCCATGTACTTTGGTTCAACTATATTACCCATCACGGTATTAATAGTTAAATACCCTACTGCTACAATCCCTGCGACCAATGGTCCTTGCGTGATCAAAGCTAATAAAACTGCTGGGATAGCAGCAATAATAGAGCCAATATTAGGAATGTAATTAAACATAAATGCCATTACCCCCCATAACACGAAGTAGTCAACATTTAAGATCCACAGTAGTAGCCCAGCTAATATGCCTGTACCAACGCTTACCACTGTTTTGATCGCTAAATAAGAGTTAATAGAATTTAAAAAACGGTCTATTTGCTGCATTTTCATATCAGGATCGTCTAATGCCATATGAATTTTATGACTAAGCATAGGTCCTTCAAAAAGCATAAATACCACAGTTAAAATAATTAAGAACAAATTTGCCATCACGCCACCTAAGCCGGTCAGCATACCGGTGGCAACATCAATCATTTTTCCCGGGTCGAACATTGATATAACTTGCTCTTTATTGAGCAAAATATTGTACTTGGCAGCAACATCAACCAGCCAAATAAACTCATCCTGTAACTTACTTTTATATTCAGGTAAATGCTGTGAAAAGTCAGTCAATGATTGCCCGACTAAGCTGGCAAGGCTAACCCCTAAGCCAACCACCATCAACATCACTAGCATGATCGCGATGCCTTTAGGTATTTTGTAACGACCAAAAAAACTTAATAAAGGACTACAAATAATGGCAATAAATGCTGCAAGTACAAACGGAATGACAATAACACTTGCCGCTTTAATACCAGCTAAAGCAATCACCAACGCTGCAAAGATAACTAAACTTTTGTTTACCCCAGTTAAACTAGCCAAACTACAATCCTTTAAAATATAAACTGCAGCTAGTGTATGTGAAAAGTCTGTAAAATGAAATATTTGCAAAGTGATCAAAGCAGCCTACTCTACGTATAACGATTACATAATTACTAAAAGAGTTTTATTGCTATGCATATCTTAATAACCGGCGCAACAGGCCTGATCGGTCGTCATTTGTGCCCTGAGCTAAACAAAGAACATCAATTGACAGTGCTCACCCGCAATCCTGCAAATGCGACAAAACTGTTAGGTGAGAACATTAATGCGACTGACTCCCTTGAAGAGGTTGATTTTAACAATCTCGATTGCGTTATCAATTTAGCCGGTGAACCCATAGTAAATAAACGCTGGAGTGAAAAACAAAAACAAATACTGCGAGACAGCCGTATTACGATCACTCAACAAATTAGCGCTGCAATTAACCAATGCGATACACCGCCGCATACTTACATATCAGGCAGTGCGGTCGGATTTTACGGTCGCCAATCAACCACCGTAATTGACGAAAGCTTTGTTGATGTGACCCCTGAATTTAGTCATCAGCTATGCCATGATTGGGAACAAGCCGCCCTGCAAGCAGAATCAATCAATACTCGAGTATGTTTATTACGTACAGGTATCGTTTTAGCTAACAATGGTGGTGCATTAGCCAAAATGTTACCGCCATTTAAATTAGCACTAGGTGGTCCTATTGCTGATGGCCAGCAAGGCATGTCATGGATACATATCGAGGATATGATTAATTTAATTATACAGATTATCAATAACGTGCAACTCAGTGGCGCAATTAATATGACCGCCCCAACACCTGTATCAAATAGCGAATTTAGTCAAAGCTTAGGTAAAGTATTAAATCGACCAGCAAAAATAACTATGCCTGCATGGGTTCTAAAATTAGTAATGGGTGAAATGGCAGATTTGCTGCTTTACGGACAATATGTACAACCAACTAAAGCTCTTGAAAGCAGCTATTGCTTTCGTTATAAGACATTAGATACTGCACTTACGAATTTATTAAAGTGAACGCAGTAATTTATGCTAGATTACTATATGGCAATAGAACTAGTCAAAATGGGCTAGTTGGCCGGTATTTCTCATAATGTTTTCATTACTTTATGTTAAGGTCCACATTATGAGATACGATATTAAGCGAATTTACAGCATCTATCTAGAGCTCTATCGGAAGCTTCTAAAACGTTTATTTAGCTATAAGTATCTTTTTACATCTCGATTAGATGGTAGTTTAGCGTAAAATAACTAACGGCAATAGCGTGTTTTCTATCATTTTTAGGGTGTTACTGCCCAAAAAAGCATGTGCTATTTTTGAATGCGAAAAGGCCCCCATTACCAGCATTGCTATTTTATTTTTAGTTTTATATGCCATTAAAGAACTAAAAATATTACCCTCTAAAATACTTGATTTGACTTCAAAACCACTTTCAATAAGCAACGCTTCGGTGCGTTTAAATTTTTCCAACAAATCATGTTTGCCATTTTCTACAGTCACCAAATGACACGTTAAATGATGCAACAAACCACCAGCAATAATCTGTTTAACCATTTTATCTGCTGTTTCTCGTCCATCATAAGCAAGCATAAAGTTGTTCGGCTCACTGAAGTGACGATTGGCAATTAAAATAGGTGTATGAACATGGCGAATAACCTGCTCAATATGCGACCCAATAGCTTTAAAATTCTGTTCGTGAGTTTTACCGCTTCGGCCAATAACAATCAGTCGCGCTGCATCTTCAAGGTCGCAAATTGCCTCAACAATACCGCTATGGCGCTGCTTACTTTCAATTGACTTACACCCTTGTTGGCTAGCAAATACACTCGCGTGCTCTAACATTTCTTTGCCTATTTGCAATGCTAATTTACTGCGTTGCTCATCCAGTATCGCCATCTCTGATAATAATGATGTAGTTGCACCAAAACCAATTATGCCACTTAAGTCGTCAATCACAGCAGCGTTTTGTTTTTCTATGGCATGCAAAAATAGCATCGATTTATTAAGTTTCTTGGCCGCCCAAATCCCCGCCTTACACACATCATCTGTGTAAACTGAGCCATCTATACAAGTAATAATTTTATTCATTGTGCTCTCCTTAATGGCCTGTCATGAGTTTTTCAACTTCTTCAGGGTCATTGTGAACGCCAAATTTGTCAACAATCGTTGCTGTCGCGTCGCTCATACCAATAATCTCGACCTCTGCACCTTCGCGTCTAAATTTAATCACAACTTTATCAAGCGACGACACTGCCGTAATATCCCAAAAATGCGAATGAGTTAAGTCAATCACTACTTTAGCAACGACCTCTTTAAAGTCAAACGACTCAATAAACGGCTCTGAGGATGCAAAAAACACCTGTCCAACAACCTGGTATACTCGTTCATCAGCCGATGATTGCGCTGGCTTTACAACCATAAAACGACCAATTTTATTGGCGAAGAATAGTGTCGCCAATAGCACACCGACCAATACTCCCATGGCCAAATTATGCGTTGCGACAACAACAACGACCGTAGCAACCATTACGATGCTACTTGATAATGGGTTTTTCTTTAAATCTCGCAGTGAATTCCAAGAAAAGGTGCCAATCGACACCATTATCATCACGGCAACCAGTGCCGCCATTGGAATTTGCTTTAGCCATTCATCTAAAAACACCACCATAAGTAGCAGAAAAGCACCCGCGGTAAAACTTGATAAGCGGCCACGTCCCCCTGATTTTACATTAATGATCGACTGGCCAATCATCGCGCAGCCGGCCATTCCTCCCATTAAACCTGAACCTATGTTCGCGATCCCTTGACCTTTACATTCACGATTTTTATCACTAGCGGTATCGGTTAAGTCGTCAACAATTGTCGCTGTCATCATCGACTCCAATAAACCAACGACAGCAAGGCCAAATGAATAAGGAAGAATTATTAGCAGTGTGTCGAGGTTAAAAGGCACATCAGGCCATAAAAATATTGGTAAGGTATCTGGTAACTGGCCCATATCGCCAACAGTTCGAATCTCAAGTCCTACCAACATTGCAACCAAAGTTAAAACCACGATACACACTAGTGGTGATGGAATTGTTCTGCCTATCACCGGTAAGTAAGGGAATAAATAAATGATCCCAAGACCCGCAGCCGTCATCGCATATACATGCCATGTTACATTCGTCAGCTCCGGCAGCTGTGCCATAAAAATAAGAATTGCCAACGCATTTACAAAGCCTGTAACCACGGAGCGAGACACAAAGCGCATTAAACTCCCCAGTTTTAAATAGCCTGCAATAATTTGTATCACACCGGTGAGTAATGTCGCCGCCAAAAGGTATTCTAAACCATGCTCTTTAACTAAGGTAACCATCAGTAAAGCCATAGCGCCAGTAGCGGCAGAAATCATCCCTGGTCGTCCACCCACGATCGAAATAACCACGGCAATACAAAATGAAGCATACAAACCGACTTTAGGATCCACGCCCGCTATAATAGAAAAAGCAATCGCTTCTGGTATTAGCGCAAGCGCCACCACAGTACCTGCTAGTAAGTCCCCTCGGATGTTAAAAAGCCAATCTCGTTTTATTTTTTCTAACATAAAAAACCTTGTCATGTAGTTAACATTAACGCCCATACAGCAGTCAATAAAACACCGACAATGCTTTTACTAAACGATGACAACCGCATTTTCATTAATGTTTTTTTATTTATTAAAACGGCACATAAGCGCCTACCAATGTTTGGTATATAGGTATCACGCAGCGGTGATTTAGAGGAGGAATAACTTAGGGCGGCGTTAAACGCAAAACATTGTTCCTTATGTAGAATGAATAAATTATCGTCTTTATTCTTGCATCTAACGTATTTTTAAGCAAGCCAAGTAACTTTTGTGTAGGCGCTGACAGCTGCTGTCACTCCTTACCTTGCCAATAAAAACACATAAAAAAACATGCAATCATTTACCCGTTCCTTCTCAAACGGCTGCAACGATAAACATTGTAAATACATTTTAGTTATCGTCTTTTTAAGTTGTTAAATACATATATGCGACTAAACTTTAAGAATAATTACAAAAACTTATCAAATAAATGAAAAAGTACTTAGTCTTTCTATTGTTGTTTAGTGGATTCGCGAAAGCGACTATGACCCCTGTTTCTTACCAAGTCGGTGATCAAACAATCGTTGCTCCAGCAGTACGATATGAATATGGCTATGCTTACAATATTGAAGCAAAGAAACTTTTAAAACTAGTCACTTTAAATTGGCCCCCTTATATTGATGAATCACTTTGTAACAACGGTTGGCTATTTCAACTAACCGTTAAACTACTACTACAAAAAGGTTATGGAGTGCATATAGAGTTTCTCCCATGGGCCCGAGCACTAAGAGCGGCCGAATTAGGTCATGCAGATATTTTATTTCCTGAGTATTTTATTGATAATAATGTTATGTCAGAGAATAAGCCAAATAAAACGCGCAATGATTTAATGGCTTTATCCTCGGCTATTCCAGGTGGAAACTTGTCACTAGTCGCACTAAATGGCAGCCACTCAAACTATGACGGCAGTGTAGAGTCTATAAAAGATCAAATTATTGGTGTTGTCCGAGCATATAAAAACACCCCAGAACTCGATAAACTAATTGACTCAAAACAAATTAATACCATTGTTGCCAATAATGAGTTTCAGCAAATTCATTTACTTATGGGCCTACGGGTAGACCTAATTGTAGCTGATTTTGACGTGTTGATTGCCAGCATTGAAAAGTCTGCTGCCTCCGAAAAAGAAAAACAGCAAATGAAAACTGCTCTAATGGTATTGTCCCCACCTTTAGGTTACAAACCCCTCTATTACACAGTAAGTAAAGCAAACCCATATTGGCAGGAAATTTTAGCCGATCTCAATAACGAGATAAAAAAAATGAAAGAGCAAGGAGCACTTTCAAGCTATATTGAAGAAAAAAAACAATGTAGCAGCTAAAAATAAGGCGCTTAAATGTTAGCAAATAAGCGCCTATATATTATTAAAACAACGACTCAAATGTCCCATCAGGAAATAATATACCAGGAACCCCTCTTACCGCTGTTACATCTGCGATTTGTGTATCGCCAAAATATAATCCACCACTGTAGTTTCGACCTTTTTGCTTAACATCTAACCAGCGACCTTGAGCACCGTGGATCACTGCATTAATATTATTGCCAACAGTACGTAAGTTAATTTCAAGTGCTCTATCCTTTAGCCGTAAGGCAATCTCTGCATTGCTAATATCAGCTAAACGATTCAAACGACCAACATAAGCAAACTGAAAATCCGGTGCGCCATTTAATGGCGTTATCAATTGCACAGCAAATGCAAGATTCTGTGTAGCTTCATTTATAAATGGCGTTGCTTCTATTGCTTGTAGGTTAAACTGTGTCGTTTGATTTTCACTAACAAGCTGACCTTTAAAGTCAAAGCCAGATACCACTGTCACAAGCTCTTCAAAAGGAGTAACGAAGCGATCAGCGTTTAGCTTTATATCACCGGTTAAGACGCCGCTATTGGCACTTTCTAATGAAACCTTTGTCTCTATATTCAGCTGCCCGGTTGTTTCACTTTGATCATTTGAAAATGGATCGTCAGTTCCATCAAATGACAACACTAAATCACTCACATCGGCGTTTAGTTGAGCATCTTTGCCTATCACTTTCGCACTAATAATACCGGATACTTTATTACCCAGCAGTCCACTTACTTGCCATTGTGGAATATTTAAATCTAGCTGTACGTCATGCTCATCATACTGGCCACTAATAGCCCAAGAATAAGGGGATTGTTGGTAGTTTATTGTCAGTCCCTGTAAATTATAAACTCCTGCGTCGGTATTATTTAATGGCGAAAAGTTATAGAGCACGTCATAAAGCACATTCGCTAAAACGATAATAGTTTGTTGCGAGTCTTCGCCTAATATTGTTTCAAATTCAGTTAGCTTTTGTTTGAGCTCATCACTGTACGTTTGCTCTTGTAAGCGTGCCACACCTATTATATTACGCACATCTTCGAGTAACTCACGAGAGTGTAATTGCTCTTCATCTCGTTCTAGTGGCGAAATATTGCTAGCATTCCCAATCATAACTAGCTTTTGTTTGACCTCTCCAACGACGGATTGCAATAATTGATTACCATCTTCATTAAGTAAATTCTCTGACACATAGCGATCTGCAAAAGTACGATAAAGTGGCAAACTTGCTAACTGGGCCTGTTGTTCTACCACCGTATTATTGGCTGTATTTAAACTCGCCTCGATATCCGCAGCTCTTTTTAAGATCACACCAAAAGTCAGTGCATTAGTAAGCAACTCAGCTTCAAGGCTGTCATTCAACTGACTATGAGTGAGGTGATAAAAAGGTGTCGCACTCAAGCTTTGTGTGGTTATGCTTATGTCTAAGTTATTGTCGCTAATCACTGAGCTGATCGGCGATAAATAAACCTTATTTTCGCCCGGGGCTGCAAAAAAATCAGCACGGTAACTTAATGTCATATCCATCACTTCTTGATAATCAATGCGACGATTAGAATTCTGATCATTCGGGTTGTTTCTCACTGTGCGACCACAACCTGCAAAACTTGGACATGTTAACGTCGTTGCATTTGAGGTAAATTCAACATGATGAAAATTTAAAGTTGTGGTTGGTAAAGTCACATCATTAATATTTGCAACGTCAATATTTTCTATAGAGCCCGTGTTATCATTAATGAGTGTTAACGTACCCGCAGTGGATTGCCAAGGCGCAATATAAAAGCTTACCGAGGAGGACGTCAGCATGACAGGCAAAGTGTTTGTTGTGCCATTATCTGATGAGTCACCACAACCAACTAATGACATAAGTAAACTAACTGATATAAGTTTTTTAAACATCACAAGTCCTTAAAACGCTAACTTCAGGTACCAATTTACATTGGCATAATACGCTTTATCAATATCGAGATTATCGGTCTGTATATTAAAACCAAAATAATCGTTCTCAATACCCAGCAAAAATGCTTCACTTTTTATTTCATAACCACCAATAACTGCCCAATGATCCCAAAAGTGCATGCGTGCTTTTAATTGAGAAAACGTATCTTGATCAAATTGTTTAACCATCAGCTCTGAAGAAAACAAATCATTAATACGATAATCCGCATAAACCTTAACGCGCACCGGCATATCAAATTTATGTGTAACTTCATTACCATACTCTGACGTTGCTAAGCGTATTGTAGGCTCAGTAGCAATATCGCCATCATCGTTTTCAGTAAACGGGAGCTCTGTTGTATAACCATTTGCAAAACCACTTTTTTTATACTCGGTTTCATACAGTAAGTCTTGTGCGAGAAGGCCGATGGTTAAGTCTTGATTTATTTTCCAATTAACTGCTAAATCAACGCTGTACCCTAAGCCGGATGGGTTCTCATCAGGAGTAAATCGCTTAAATAAAATATCTTTCGAAAAATAAGAGTCAACTGTTAATGCGCCTTGGATCTCATCACTATAAACTGTACCTTCTACATTTATATCTTGAAAATGCGTACTAGCAAAAACCGTTAATTTAGGCGTTATTGTTAATGCGTCAGAGTCTAAAAATTTGAAATCATATGAAACAAACAATCCATTGGTGGTTGATTGCTTACCGTCTAGGTAATAAACATAATTTCTATCTTCAAAAGGAAGGTCATTTTTTTCGGTATGAAAGTAAACAGCAGTATCCGGATCAAAACTTAAAACATAATCAAAACGACTTTGATAACCGACTTTAAAATTTCCATAACCAACGCCAAACTCAAACACATTATAAGTAAATGCGCTATCACCTGATGTAAGTGGAGCATCAAAGTCGTCAATAAAGGCAGTGACAGGTTGTGCTTCTGTATACACTTCTGAATCGAATGTGGTAAAGACTTGAAACTGCTCTGCAGCGTAACTAATAGGGGTAATTAAAAAAGCGGAAAATCCTAACGTGAGAATTTTTTTTTTCATACTTATTTCACTTGTTATTATTTAAGAGGGAGAACGACTCTCCCTCTTATTTTTACGTTACTTCGATGAATCTAAAAAACTAATATCAGTGTAATCGATAACTTCACCATCAATATACTCTACAGAAATACCATTTGTGATCTCTGTTACTGTACCAAACTTCATCATCGCACCTGCGAAGTTAGCATTTACGCTACCCATAAAGTCCTCACCCTCTTCTGCCATCAAAGATAGTGTATAGCCAATACTATTATGTAACTCGATATCAACGGCATAATTATCATTTTCATTTGCCCAATCAACAGATAACATCGCAGTGAAATCAATATCACCTGTAACACCTGTTGCGCTGATCATGCCAAGCTCTGTTACATCTGCGCCAGATATGCTTAATGTACCAATAAATCCTGAATCACCGTCAACTATTTCAACACGACTCCAGCCATCTACTGATAACACATTTCCATCAACAGCCGTATCGCTTGAAACTTCCTCTTCAAAGTTAATTACTAAACAAGAATCTGATAGATCTTTAGGAATAGTCCCACTGTTAGCGTCGATACAATTCTGTAAAGCCTCACCCATATCATCAAGTGTTTCAATACTAACTTTTGCACCATCAACTGTTTCAATCATACCGCCAAACGCAAATACAATTGCTTTATTATTGATAGAACCATTAACGTTGATCTTATCGCCATTTTCACTATTAACAAGATTTAGCTCTAATGCATCTTTATCAAAGCTATACGTCCAATTAGGATATCGTGTAGAAACAACACCAGTGGCTTCATCTCCTAAGTCCCAAGCTTCTGTTAGCACATCATAAATAACTTCGGCAGTATCAAATAATGCTCGACCGCCTGTTTTCGTTACCAAAGTTGCATTTCGAATACTCTCAGTGCCTGCTTTAACATCAACTAATACTGTAAATGTTGCAATTGCTGCTTGGGCATCAGATTCAAGTGAGGTTGCACTGCTCAAAGCAGTATCTGCTTCGTTGCTAACGCTTGTGGCTAATGTAGCACTGAGTTTAGCTTCTGCAGATAAATTTGTAGCAATCTCTTTATCACTCGCTTCAGCGGCAATATCCATTAATGCAGCAGCAGCAACCTCAGCTTGTACTGCCGCATTAGCGAGTTCGGCTGCTTTTGCACTAGTCGCTGTAGCCACGGTAATTGCAGCTTGAGCGGATGACAAAGCAAGTTCTGCATTAGCTTTGTTGTCAATCGCTGCAGCGGCAACTGCAATCATAGCTGTTGCTAAATCACTTTGCGCAATCATTGCCGCAGAATCAGCAGCATCTAGGTTATTGCTTGCGATAGTCACATTGCTTTTTGCAACGTCGATATCGATGCCTAATGCAGTCACAGCCTCATTAGAGCGAACCACCTCAGCATCAATCCCCGTAATTAAAGTTGAAACCGCTGCGAGTTGGGTTGCAACAGCGCTACTTAACGAGTTTGCTTTATCAACTAATTGTTGATATTGCTCACCTAAACTTGCGGCGGTTGTTGCAATCCCTTGTGTTGAAGCAAGTGCAGCAGAAAGCTCTACTTGTAACTGGCTATATTCCGCCTTGCTCCCTGATAACGTAAACACATCAGCACTGTAAGCCAAAACCTGCTCGGTTGTTTCTAAACCAGCATCACCCAACGTTTTCACTTTTGTCAATTCAGCAGTACCAACAGCGATTGAGTCGGTAGACGTAGCTAATGCAGCAGTTGTTGCAGTAACTTGTAATTCTAACTCAGCCGCTACTTTAGCTGTTAGATCATCACCAGCATCACAGTTATCTTCACAGCCAATTTTCTCTAATGCTTTTTTAACTTCTTTTGCGGTTTCTTTTAAATCTTTATCAAGCCCTTTATCTTTTGCTTTTGCTTGCACATCTTCAACAGCTTTGGTGGCTTTATTTTTGAGTTTTGCAATTTCATCAGGATCGGTAATACCTAAGTTTTCAGCAACTTTAGCAAATGCTTCATCAATACCTTCACCTGTAACTACTGCGGCAAAAATAAGGCTGGTATTCTCAACTGCTTTTTGTAACTCAGCTGCAATCTTCTGGACAATTTCATTGTCACTGTTGCTTACTTTGCCTTCTTTAACAGCTGCAGATAGACTTGCAATAAGGTCTTTTAATGAGCCATTGGCACCCGCCCCCGCGACAGACTGCAATGAAACGGCAGTTTGAACTAATGCCAAAGTACCTGCATCCAGTGAATCACCTTCGCCAATATCACTGAAATCAACCGCACCACCAAGAGAAATATCACCAAGTAAAGAAGCGGCTTTAATTGCTGTATCAGGCCCTAATACTTGAATTAATGTTTTTAAACTTGCCGCTGCAACTGCTTCATCTGAGACTGCTGAACCATCTTTAGCACCGTCTAACAACATTTTTGCTGCGATACTCGTATATAAAGTCACATTAGCAAAGTACTGCTGCACACCAGTACCATCACCCTCCGCGAAATTAATACCACGAGCACTTGCTGGTGCTGGTGAAGCTTTAATAAACTTAACAACTTGTAATTCAAGATCATCTTTGTACCATTCGCCAAAATCAATCGCGGCATCGCCATTATTGATCATCCCAGCGACTTCAGATGCTGCTGGGGTTTCATCATAGCTGCCACAACCGGTAAATGAATCACACTTGACCATGCTGTCATCTTCTTTCGACGTACTCACCGTAATATAAAGCGGACCCGAAAAGCCGTCTTCTAGATAAATATTATAGGCACCACTGGTTGACGTCATTGTCTCTGTTGGATTAGCTGCCGCAACCAATGCCAATGCTTTGGCATCAGCGTCTGCTTGTGAAGTTGTCGATTCTGCAGTATAGCTTGCATCAGATGCAGCCTCTAAACGATAAGCTACTGGGACAGATTCCCCCGCATCATCAACAGTAGATACTGTCACTTTGGCATTTTTTAACGCGCCTTTTACAGCTTTCCCCGATACTTGGGTATTAAAATTAGTGCTGACTTCGCCTTTGTATACTGTAACTGGTTCAGGCTTGTTATAGTTATTATCATTTTCTGAGCCACAACCGGTCAGGCCGAGAGTCAATGCAACCGAGGCTGCAATTGGGGTAAATTTAATTATTCTTTTCGCCATGAAAATCTCCTAGGGTGCTTGTTAGCAAATAGCATTACTGAAATCGTAGCCTATATTAATATCAACAGTCATTTAAGTTAAAATTATGTATAAAACCGTATCAAATTAACGTAATTAACCACATTATTATTACATGTTATCAACTTACCACCAATATATGACAATTTATAAAAAAATGTAATTTTAATTACACCTGTAAATATGCATCTAACTAGCACTGCCATTTTTAACACAAGTTAAAAGAAATAAAATAAAAAACATTTAAAAACAAAGAATTAAAAAAACACTGTTTTTTTTTGAAACTCATTGAGGGACTAACTTTAGGGGAAATATCAAGCAAAAAATACAATTTGACGCAATACTGTTTACATTTTTTCACATAAATATGGATGTAAAAGTGGCCTGACTGCCACTTTTAGTTTTATTTCACTAATTAATTGACCTCAGGTACTCGGACAACGCCTTCCATTAGCACACGAGCACTGCGACTCATACTGGCCTTGGTAACCTGCCACTTACCGTTTTGAAGTATCGCTTGCGCGCCTACAGTTAATGTACCTGACGGATGACCAAAGTTAACTTCGCTCAACTGACCGCCACCAGCTGCAAGATTAACGAGCGATCCTGCTATCGCAGCTGCGGTGCCGATTGCAACAGCGGCAGTACCCATCATGGCATGATGAAGTTTCCCCATCGACATGGCACGTACCAGTAGGTTGATATTATCACTGTGAATTTCTTTACCGCTTGAAGCTAGATATGTCATCGGTTTATTAATAAATGCCACTTTTGGTGTATGTTGACGCGCTGCCGCCTCACTAATATGAGCGATCAAGCCCATTTTAACTGCCCCATGCGCTCTAATAGACTCAAGCTTAGCTAATGCTTGTTCGTCATTATTTATATCATCTTGAAGTTCAGTGCCGGTATAGCCGATATCTGCTGCATTAACAAAAATAGTAGGGATACCCGCGTTGATCATAGTGGCTCTAAGTACACCAAACTCAGGGACTGCTAGTTCATCTACCACATTGCCTGTTGGAAATAGCGCACCATCGCCATCCGCTGGATCAATGAACTCTAATTTCACCTCAGCGGCGGGAAATGTCACCCCGTCGAGTTCAAAGTCACCCGTTTCTTGTACTTCACCGTTAGTCATTGGCACATGCACTAAAATGCTTTTTTTAATATTAGCTTGCCAAACTCGCACTATAGCCATACCGTTTTCTGGAATACGGCTAGCATCAACAAGACCATTACTAATTGCAAATGCGCCAACTGCAGAGGTTAAATTGCCGCAGTTCCCGCTCCAATCAACAAACGCTTTATCAATAGCAACTTGGCCAAATAAGTAATCAACATCGTGATCAGCTTGCTCACTTTTACTTAAAATAACGGTTTTACTGGTACTAGAAGTAGCCCCCCCCATACCATCGGTTTGTTTGCCATATGGATCTGGGCTACCAATCACTCGCAGCAATAAATTATCTCGCCCAGAACCTGCCACTTGTGCAGCCTCTGGTAAATCGCTGAGATTAAAGAATACCCCTTTACTAGTGCCACCGCGCATGTAGGTGGCAGGTACTTTAATTTGTGGTTTAAATGTCATGACTGTTTTCCTTATACACTTTGCGTGGCTTCTAAAAAGTCTTGAGCAAAGCGTTGTAATACGCCACCTGCAGCATAAATGGATAGTTCTTCTTGAGTATCAATACGGCACTTTGTTGGCACATTTAATACTTCACCATCAGTGCGGGTAATCGTTAAATTAACGCTCGCACCTGGTGTTAATTCACCAGTTACATCGTAACTTTCACTACCATCTAGCTTAAGCGTTTTACGGGTGGTGCCCGCTTTAAATTCCAGCGGTAATACACCCATACCAATTAAGTTAGTACGGTGTATACGCTCAAAACCTTCTGCAGCAATAACTTCAACGCCTGCTAAACGCACGCCTTTGGCTGCCCAATCACGAGAAGAACCTTGGCCATAGTCAGCTCCTGCAACAATAATTAATGGTTGTTTGCGCTGCATATAGGTTTCGATTGCTTCCCACATCCGAGTAACTGTGCCCTCAGGCTCAATACGGGCATATGAGCCTTGTTTCACTTCGCCATTTTCAATCACCATTTCATTAAGTAATTTAGGATTAGCAAAGGTTGCACGTTGCGCAGTTAAATGGTCGCCGCGGTGCGTTGCGTACGAGTTAAAGTCATCTTCTGGCACACCCATATGCGTTAAGTACTCACCTGCTGCACTACTGGCCATAATTGCATTTGACGGTGATAAATGATCAGTTGTGATGTTATCGCCAAGTACCGCTAATGCGCGCATACCTTTCATGGTACGCTCACCAGCGAGTGCGCCTTCCCAATATGGCGGGCGGCGAATATAAGTACTTTGTGGGCGCCAATCGTAAAGTGGGTCGTTATCTTCACCGTAATCAACGGTTAAATTAAACATCGGCTCGTAAACCTTCTTATACTGCTCAGGTTTTACGCTTTGTTTAATCACTGCGTCAATCTCTTCATCTGATGGCCAAATATCTTTTAAGGTTACGTCATTGCCCTGCTGGTCTTGTCCGAGTACGTCTTTTTCAATATCAAAACGAATAGTTCCTGCAATGGCATAGGCAACTACTAATGGCGGAGACGCTAAAAATGCTTGCTTAGCGTACGGGTGAATACGGCCATCAAAATTACGATTACCAGAGAGCACAGCCGTGGCGTATAGGTCGCGATCAATCACTTCTTGTTGAATAACGGGATCAAGCGCGCCACTCATACCGTTGCACGTAGTGCACGCAAAGCCAACAATACCAAAACCAAGTTGCTCTAATTCTGACAGTAATTTGGCATCTTCAAGATACGATTGCACTGTTTTTGAACCCGGTGCTAATGAGGTTTTAACCCATGGCTTGCGAGTTAAGCCCTTCGCATTTGCATTACGCGCAATAAGACCAGCTGCAATGACGTTACGTGGATTACTGGTATTCGTACAACTAGTGATAGCAGCAATAATGCAGGCACCGTCCGGCATTAAACCGTCTTCATTTTCAACAACCCCAGAGATCCCCTGCACTGCCAAATCACTGGTTGAAACACGGCGATGCGGATTTGACGGTCCAGCAATATTGCGGCCAACGCTTGATAGATCAAATTTTAATACCCGATCGTACTGCGCTGTTTTTAGGCTGTCGCTCCACAGACCGGTAGTTTTTGCGTAATTTTCAACTAAGGCAATTTGCTCTTCTTCACGTCCTGTTAGGCGTAAGTAATCAATGGTCATCTGGTCGATATAAAACATCGCTGCGGTGGCACCAAATTCTGGTGTCATATTTGAGATAGTAGCGCGATCGCCTAATGTCAATGCATCTGCGCCTTCACCATAAAACTCTAAATAGCTTGATACGACACGCTGGCCACGTAAAAACTCAGTGATCGCAAGCACGATATCCGTTGCTGTAATACCCGGTTGACGTTTGCCACTGAGTTCAACACCAATAATATCAGGCAAACGCATATAAGAGGCGCGGCCAAGCATCACGCTTTCGGCTTCAAGGCCGCCAACACCTACTGCAATGACACCTAACGCATCAACATGCGGTGTGTGGCTATCAGTACCGACTAAGGTATCAGGAAAAGCAATCCCATCGCGGCTTTGGATCACCGGCGACATTTTCTCAAGGTTGATTTGATGCATAATGCCGTTACCCGGAGGGATCACATCAATATTTTTAAACGCAGTTTTAGTCCAATTAATAAAGTGGAAACGGTCATCGTTACGTCTATCTTCAATAGCGCGGTTTTTTTCAAAAGCATCAGGATCAAACCCTGCGTATTCAACGGCTAATGAGTGATCAACAATCAGCTGTGTTGGTACTACTGGGTTAACTTTAGCTGGATCGCCGCCTTTGGCTGCAATGGCATCACGCAAGCCAGCTAAATCAACCAGCGCTGTTTGTCCCAAAATATCGTGACAGACTACGCGCGCGGGATACCAAGGGAAATCTAAATCTTGTTTGCGTTCGATAAGCTGCGACAGTGCTGCGGTTAGCATTTGCGGCTCACAGCGGCGTACTAAATTCTCTGCTAAAACACGTGATGTATAGGGTAAGGCTGCGTACGCACCAGCCTTAATTTCATCAATTGCAGCTTGGGTGTCAAAATAATCGACATTAGAGTTAGGTAAGGGTTTTCTGTATTTAGTATTGTTTATGATAGTCATTACAAGACTCGCTAATTTGGTGACGGTGGTCGCACACGTATAGCGTGTTTAAGGGATGTATGAAAAAAGAGGCCTTAAAAACTATGCGCTAGTGGCAATGTGCAAAAAATAAAAGGTGAGCGTATTTTCGCCCACCTTTAATAGTCTTAACGTGATTCGATTGGCGTATAACTACGCGCTTCTGGCCCAGTGTAATCTGCACTTGGGCGAATAATACGGTTATTAGCGCGTTGCTCTTTTACGTGTGCGGTCCAGCCTGTTACACGGCTCATAACAAAAATAGGGGTGAATAACTTAGTTGGAATGCCCATAAAGTGATACGCCGATGCATGGAAAAAGTCTGCGTTACAAAATAACTTCTTCTCACGCCACATAATTTCTTCACAGCGCACTGATACTGGATAAAGTACCTCGTCGCCTAGCTCTGCAGCGAGTTTTTCAGACCACTTTTTAATGATCACATTACGTGGATCTGATTCGCGATAGATTGCGTGACCAAAGCCCATAATTTTATCTTTACGCTCCAGCATGCCCATGATTTCTTGCTCTGCATGGTCTGCATCTTTAAAGCCTTCAATCATATCCATTGCCGCTTCATTCGCGCCGCCATGTAATGGGCCACGTAACGTGCCAATGGCACCTGTTACACAAGAGTGAATGTCAGATAATGTCGATGCACAAACGCGACCAGTAAAGGTTGAGGCATTAAATTCATGCTCTGCATATAAAATCAGCGATACATTCATCACTTGAGCAAATAACTCTGATGGCGCTTTATCATGTAGTAGCGTTAAAAAATGCGCGCCAACTGAGTCATCATCAGTTTGTGTTTCAATACGCACACCGTCGTGAGTAAAACGATACCAGTAACAAATAATGCTTGGGAATACCGCAACCATACGGTCAATGGCATCATTAGCCTGACTAAAGTCATGCTCCATTTCAAGGTTACCTAGCATAGAGCAACCTGTACGCATGACATCCATTGGGTGCGCGTCTTTTGGAATGTTTTCAAGTACAGTTTTCAGTGCCGGTGGTAAACCACGTAAACTTTTTAGTTTAGCTTTGTATTCGCTAAGCTCTGCAGAGGTCGGTAATTCACCGCGCGAAAGTAGGAAAGATACTTCTTCAAACTGCGCTTTTTCAGCAAGCTCTGCAATGTCGTAACCACAATACGTTAAGCCTGAACCGGTTTGCCCTACTGTACAAAGTGCTGTTTGGCCTGCTACTTGTCCGCGAAGTCCTGCGCCGCCTAATGCTTTATCTACCATGATGTGTCTCCTGTTGAATTTATTATTATTTATCAGATTTTGCTGAAAAAAGGTTATCGAGTGTATTTTCATACGAGTGATAATCTAAAAAGTCATAAAGCTCAGCACGTGTTTGCATATTTTCAATTTGGCTCTGTTGAGAGCCTTCATTTAAAATTGCTGAATAGACGTTAAGTGCCGCTTTATTCATTGCTCTGAACGCGCTGAGTGGGTAAAGCACCATTTCTACGCCTACATCACTTAGTTGCTCTTTAGTATAAATTGGCGTTTGGCCAAACTCAGTAATGTTAGCCAAAATAGGCACATTAATCGCTTTGGTAAAGGCTTGATAGTCGGCAAGATCGTGTACGGCTTCTGCAAAAATCGCATCGGCGCCGGCTTCAACACAGGCTGCTGCACGTTCAATCGCGGCATTTAAGCCTTCTTTTTGAAACGCATCAGTACGCGCCATAATGTAAAAGTCACTGTCAGTTTTAGCATCAACAGCTGCTTTAATACGGTCAACCATCTCGCTTTGCGAGACAATTTCTTTATTCGGGCGATGGCCGCACCGCTTTTGCGCTACTTGGTCTTCAATATGAAACCCCGCCGCGCCGGCTTTGGTCATCTCTTTGACTGTGCGAGCAATATTAAATGCTCCACCCCAACCAGTATCGGCATCAACAAGTAATGGTAAATCGCTGGCACCTGTGATGCGGCGAATATCTTCCAAAACATTATCAAGACTGGTCATCCCCAAATCAGGCATACCAAATGAAGCATTCGCGACACCTGCACCTGAAAGGTAAATTGCTTGATGACCCATTTTTTCAGCCATCATCGCCGTGTAAGCGTTGATTGTGCCGACGACTTGTAATGGATGATTATTGGCAATCGCCTGTTTAAATTTTAATCCTGCTGACATTACATTCTCCTAACTTTGAACGGGGTTGCTTTATGACAACTTATATTTTTTAATGGTTTAATATGACGTTTTTACTGCTCCGCGCGCTCATTTTGCGCGGCATGTAAATTAAACTTCGTTTGTATATTGGCTTGCGATGCACTGATATGGCGCTTCATCAATAACTCAGCTAATTCCCCATCATGGTTTTCAATCGCATTAATAATGGCTAAGTGCTCATCAAACGCTTTTGATACGCGAGGCCCAACCATGCCCATTTGCACACGATACATACGAATTAACTGATAAAGTCCGTTACTCAATAAGTGAATAAGGTGGTCGTTTTTACTGCCTTTAATAATGCGATAATGAAAATCCAGATCGCCGGCTTCTTGATAGTAAGACTCACCCTCTTTTACACGTTGTGTTTTCAGATGCTGATTAAGTAATTGCTTTAAACTTTGTACTTCATCCGGTGCCATATTGTCGGCAGCTAAACGACACGCTAAACCTTCAAGCGCACTGCGAACTTGATATACTTCTATTAAACGTTCAGCTGTAAGTGCCACAACACGACAACCCACATTCGCTTTACGCTCAACTAAATAACAACTTTCAAGGCGGTTAAGCGCTTCACGAAGCGTTGCACGGCTTACACCATAACGCTTTGCCAGTTCTGGCTCGGATATCTTGCTACCTTGAACAATACTGCCTTCGACAATTTCTCGACGCATATCCACAAATACCTGATCTGAGGCGGTAGTAATAGGTGTTTCACTAAAAGCATCTTGCGTCATTGTTCACCTTCTAAGATTGTCGACAATTTACGGATACACTATGGTCTTTAGCTGTAAATGTGTCAACCCTAAATCAGTAAAAACTGCGTTTAAAAACGGCTATTGTCGACATAAGTATAATAAATAATGTTTAAAAACACTTAAAACACACATTTATGCACCAAGTGTCGACAGGTTTGTATACTTTAAAAGATTATTTAAGGCACTGCTCTGAGCCACTAATAATGCTAGAATACAACTTTAAAATTCTCTGTGAGCACTGCCTTGGACGCCAATACCTATATTCCCCAGCATTTTATAGATGACGTAAAGACCTATTTACCAGCACACCTAACATTGGATGACTTTCTCAATGCCTGTCGCAGACCGCTTCGTAAATCTGTACGTGTCAATACGCTTAAAATGTCGGTTGAGGATTTTCAGCAGTATGCCCTTGATAGAGGCTGGACATTAAGCCCAATCCCATGGTGTAGCGAAGGTTTTTGGTTAGAGCGCAGTGAACATGAAGAGCAAGCTCTGGCACTGGGTAACACGGATCTACATTTAAGTGGCGCTATGTATGTACAAGAAGCCAGTTCGATGCTGCCACCAATAGCACTTAAAGACGCATTAACTGATGCAACTCATGTGCTCGACATGGCATCCGCTCCTGGCTCTAAAACTTCTCAATTAGCAGCATTAATGAATAATCACGGGGTATTGGTTGCCAATGAACTGTCGTCATCTCGTTTAAAAGTACTCAGCGCAACCTTAAAGCGTATGGGAGTTGGCAATTGTGCATTGTCGCATTTTGATGGGGCTATTTTTGGCGATTATATGTATGAATGCTTTGACAGTATTTTACTCGATGCCCCATGCTCTGGCGAAGGTACGGTTCGAAAAGATGCTGATGCCTTAAAGAATTGGTCAATTGAGTCAAACATTGATATTGCCAAAGTGCAAAAAAACTTAATAAAAAGCGCTTTCTATGCATTAAAACCAGGCGGTACATTAGTCTATTCAACCTGTACTTTAACCCCGCTCGAAAATCAGCAAGTGTGCGAATATCTTCTCACTGAGTTTGCAGAGCATCTTGAAATACAACCATTAGATCATTTGTTTGCAGGTGCAGAGCGAGCCACAACCAGCGAAGGCTATTTGCATGTCTGGCCGCAAACATTCGACAGCGAAGGCTTTTTTATTGCTAAGTTTAAAAAGCTTGCTAGCTGCGATAATCCAAATCAAAAAGTAAAAAAAGGTGCATTCCCTTTTCAGCCGTTTGACAAAAAATCCAGCCAAGCATTTTACACTGAGCTAAAAAAACAATTTGACCTGACATCACTCAGCGGCTCACTAATGCAGCGCGATAAAGAACTGTGGCTATTCCCTGAGCAGTTTGCCGCCATTGAAAACAAAATAAAATACGCGCGACTTGGTATCCACCTCGGCATGATCCACAAAAATGGGGTGCGTCTTAACCACGAATTTGCCACCGTATTTGGTGGCCAATGTAAGGCTAATGTAATTGCGCTAAGTAACGAGCAGGCCAATGACTACTTTCAAGGTAAAGATATTCGTTTAAGCGAACCTAGCAACGCACTTGGCGAAGTGGTTTTAACCCTTTGTGGCTGTCCGATAGGGCTTGGAAAATGGCAAAAAAATAAAATTAAAAACTCCTTACCTCGAGATTTAGTACAAAACACTCAACTGATCAGCTGGTGATAATAATAAGGTGTGGATAAGTTGGCAACAACCAATGTATAAAATTTAAGCTTTGCGCTTCGTTTTAAGACAAACAGTTGTTTTATAAGCAGTATAAAAAATCATCATTTATTGGGTTTTTTTACATATGTTAACTACACTTAATATTACTTTCTACTTCTCCCTTAATGAACTTAGAAGGTGTTTTTAAAGTTAGCGCAGGCTCATTAGAGCCATCCCCTAAGCCCAGAACAATGCGGATTCGTTCTGGGCGTTTTTTTGTCTATAAATAAGCTATCGTCTTGAAATTTATTCAGTCACTTAGGTAATCATTGCTTTATTACACATAACTTGTTTCTATATATAGACTAAGAAAGTGTAAGGACTACCATGTTAAAAATATCTTCATTGATCATGACTATTTCAGTACTGTCATTCTCTGTTATTGCCAATCCTGAGTCGCAAAAATACCTTGGTTTTAATTACCCGCATAAAGCGCAAAATGCTGTGAGTATCACGTTTGATGATGCCCGTCACAGCCAAGTCGATGTTGGCGCTGCGATTTTGAACAGGCACCAAGTCAAAGCAACTTTTTATGTTTCCCCTTTTAACGTCAAGCAGCGCCTAACTCAGTGGCAAGACGCGGTAAAATCGGGCCATGAAATTGCAAATCATACCAGCAGCCACGTATGTACAGGGAATTTTGAATGGTTAAGAGCACAAGACTTATCACTTGAACACACTACACTCAAGTGGCTTGAAAATGATATTTTATCAGCGCAGCAATACCTAAAAGATCATTTAGGAGTGACCCCTCGCGCCTTTGCTTATCCGTGCGGCAATACATTTGTTGGCCGGGGCATTGATACTAAGAGCTACGTGCCTTTAATCGCTAAACATTTTGACAGCGGCCGAACTTGGTTAGATGAGTCAGCTAATAATCCTAATTTTACTGATTTTGCACAGCTAACAGGACTTAGGATCGACGGAATGAGTTTTGATGAAATCATTACCATGCTGGATCAATTACGGGAAAATAATGCTTGGTTGATTTTAGCGGGCCATGAAATTGGTAACGGAGATCAATATACCACTGACGCAAAAGTACTCGAGCAATTGCTTGTTTATCTGAAAGATCCTGCTAACGGTTATTGGTTAGATACAGTAAGTAACGTTAGCGACTATGTAAGACAACAGCGCAAACCATTAAATTAATCATTGCTTAAATCAAACTCTGTGGTGCGATTATCGGGATGGAGTAACTGATAACGCGCCAGCTTTCCTTGTTGTAATTCAATCAAACTAATCGCTGAATCACTCACCAAGTATTTTTGCCCCTCCCCGATGGTTTGATGTTTATCGACTTCCATCTGCCAACGCTTTGTAAAAAAGTTTAACGGGCTTTTCGGCGCGTATAAAATCGAGTCTAACTTATCCAGCACGTTAATTAATTTACGCGGAAACTCATTTTTAATACCACTGGCAGTAAGTTGCCAAATTCTATTGGGGTGCTTACCAAAGCGTTTCTGTACGGAAAAACAGAATGAGTAATGTACATCACCCGATAAAATAAGCGTTTCTTTAGGGGTATCGTCACGGCGAAAGGTATCCAGTAACTTTTTAGCTGAGCCTTCGTGGGCCATCCAGTTTTCAACATCAACTAATAATGGCTGTCCGCAAATATTAAACAATGACTGAATAGCTTCAATTGATTTAACGCCAAACACCGGTGCGGGTGAGACAATGATCACTTGTTCATGAGTCACTAAACTGTCTTCGAGCTCAGTGAGACGCTCCCAATCAAGTAGACCAGAGGGCTCATTAAAGTTTTGCTCATTACGCCAACGATGAGTGCGGGTATCCAGCACGACCACTTTAGGCACAGTATTCAGCTCATAATGCCAATGATTAAACTCGAGAATGGTTTTATCAAACGCTTTAAATTGCCATTGTTTTTGCTCAGAAAAACTCGTCTTAAACGCATCAAGTAAAGCGGCTGTTTTATGACCTGCATCATTGCCAAAGCCTTGCATCAGCCAATAACTGATCAAGCCATTATTAACAATACGGCGGCTAACTGGATGTTGGTAAATAACCTGCTCCCAACCAGCCGTCAAGTTCCAATCATCGGTAACATCATGATCGTCAAACATCATTAACGTTGAAATATTTGCCAGTAGCACCTGAACGTGTACTAAGCCATTTTTAAAATCCGTTAAAGCTGCTTTTTCATTATCAAAAACTTGCTGGCATTTGGGCGAGCTTGCTTGATAGCTAATACTATCAAAGTCAATTAAGTCCCACAGTAACGGGCTAAAATTGAGTAAATAAAGGGCTATAAACTCTTCAAAAAAGATCAAGTGATTTGCAGCTTTTAAGCTTGAAAAATGTGGCTCATCTTTTTTTAGCCAATAGCCAACCCCTATTTTATTGCGTTTTTGCCAAGGGACCGTCGGTAAATATAAGTGGCGCTGATAAAGTTGTTCACTTAACTGTGCAGGTAAATCAATTGCCAGTGGTTGCTCTTGGTATATTCCTAATACGCTGATCAGTCGTTCAATTGCTAATAACATCGCACCAGCAACATCATCGGCATACACTTGATCACCAGAGAGCAGTAAAACATCCGCCCCGGTTTGATTTACACTGCGATTTTGCTGTTGAAAATCATTCGCAGCCACTAAGCTATCTTTTGCAGGATGATGTGGGTTACGGCATGAGCCATGTAAAATCTGCTCAAGTTTTTGCGGGATCACAAATTCAGGGGTGGCTTTTCCTTGATAACAAAAATCACTTAAATCAACGTCTAAGTTGCTGTTTAATAGTCGGTAGCTGATCAGCTGATTAACAGGCAATGTTGCGGCAATCGGTTTTACGATCACAAAGTGCAAGTAAAGATGAGTACCTAAAGCAATGCTCTGTTGCTCACTAAAAACGTCTATATCATCAAATTCAATACTAAATTGTGATGCTACAGACGTTGCAAACTGTATGCAAACCTCTGCAGCATCAGCTCGGCGCACCATCGGCCCCATTATTAATAGAGGAAGTGATGCTGTGCTCATATGCTAATTAACCTTTGTTCACTAAGTTGAACAATGAGTAGAAGTTTTCCGTAGTCGCGTTGGCAAGCTCTTTGTAGCTAATACCTTTTAAATCAGCAATGTAATAAGCAACATCTTGCACATAAGCGGGCTGATTAGTTTTCCCACGATACGGTACTGGCGCTAGATAAGGCGAGTCTGTTTCGATTAATAATCTATCAAGAGGGATTTGTTTAACAACATCTTTAAGCTCTACGGCATTTTTAAAGGTCACAATGCCAGAGATAGAAATATAAAAGCCTAAGTCGATGGCTTTTTTAGCCATATCCCAATCTTCAGTAAAGCAATGCAATACACCACCACACTTTTGTGCGTTATGTTCACGCATTAAGTTTATGGTGTCGTCGCGCGCATCGCGAGTATGAATTATAAGTGGTTTTTGTAACTCGTTCGCCACTTCAATATGACCCACAAAACTTTCTTGTTGCACGGCATGGGTGTCTTTCGAATAATAGTAATCAAGCCCTGTTTCGCCAATTGCTACTACTTTATCGTGGCTTGCTAAATCAATTAAGCGTTGTTTATCAAGTGCGTCTTTTTGATCAAGCGGGTGAACACCACACGAAGCAGAGACATCACTATAGCCTTGAATTTTTTCTAGCATACTAGGGAATTGATCAAGTGTGACACTCACACATAAAAAGTGTTCAACTTGTTTAGCCCGTGCACTATCAAGTACTTGGTCTAAGTTTAAATCGAGTTTATCAAAATCGAGTCGGTCTAAATGGCAATGAGAATCTACAATCATGTTACTGCTTACTACATGGTATAAGTTGGATTACCAGAGTTTAACATAGTCCCTAGTAGTTTTTCGATCTTCACATTTAGGTTAGTTTTATCATCGATAAAACTAATACCAATGCCCGGTGGATTAGAACTTTGCGCGCCTTGTGGCGTGATCCATGTAACTTTTCCGGTTATTACATCATCTTCAAGCGCATCCGGTAATGTCACTTTTAATGCCAATGAATGACCCATCTCATAACGCATATTAGTGCGCACAAATAGTCCACCATTTTTTAAATACGGCATATAGCAGCGGTATAATTCATCTAGATCATCTAAATCGACTAATAATTCTTGCACAATAATCCTACTTATAGCTTTTACGTAAACGATACGCTAAACGAGACACTGCCAACGGCAAGTTCAATCCTAATATCTGTGTACTGTTTTGCACAAATTCGGCCAATGCATTTTGCGCACTCTGATATGAATCAAAATCCATTCCAACAATGAGTTGTTGTTTTAATTGTTCGCTTAAAAATAAACAAAAGACGCGAACACGCTCTGTATCTTTACTGATAATATCAACTAACGCACTGAAATTATGGCCTTGTTTTAGCTCAGTTGCAAACTTATACAATTCATCGATTACTTCCAGCTGCTCATCTTGTTGCCAACGGGCAATCAATAATGGCTGCTGGGTAAACATTTTTAACCATGGATATGCAGGAACGTGCAGTTGGGAAATCCAATTCATAGCAACATTGGCGTCATTCACTTTTACTTGTGTAAGCGCGCAGCGACTTAAAATAGTGGCCGGTAATTGCGTTGTCGCACTCGTTGTTAGTAACAAAAATCGCTGCGGGCTGGGCTCTTCTAACGTTTTAAGTAAGGCATTGGCCGCCGCTGTGGTCATTTTATGGCAATCATTGATCACCACCACTTTATTGGCATTTTGCGCCGCTGATTGATGCATGAAATCGCTGACACTGCGAATATCATCCACACCAATGCTTTGTCCATCAGCTTGCACTACATATTTGTCAGGATGAGTAACCGCTTGATTTAAATGGCAGCTCTTACAATGCCCACAAGGGACTAAGTTAGTTGCAGACAAGCACAATAATGCATTAGCCAGCTGCTCCACTAAGGCGAGCTTACCAACACCTTGTTGACCATTAAATAATTGTCCATGGTGAAAACGCCCAGCATTAAAACTGGCTGCTAATTGCTGCTCAACATTGCTAAGCCAAGGATAAATCATGTTAATTGTTACTTTTCATAAATTGTTCAAGCACGGTAATAATATCTTGATGTACTAATTGCATACTTTGACCTGCATTAACTGTTTTAATAGTGTCATCACTATTTGCGAGTTCTAAATAGCGTGCGCGGGTACGTTCAAAAAAACTCAATGCTTGTTGTTCTATACGATCCAGTTCACCGCGTCCTTTCGCACGGGCAAGGCCCACCGCAGGTTCAATGTCCAAATAAATGGTCAGATCTGGTTTTAAACCTTTTAATACAATATTGGCGAGAGAATCTAACGTAGTAGCGGCAATTTCACGTCCGCCGCCTTGGTAAGCCTGCGATGATAGATCGTGACGATCGCCTAATACCCATTGTCCTTTAGCAAGTGCTGGACGAATAACATTATGTAGCAGTTGCGAACGGGCTGCATACATCAGCAGTAATTCTGTTTCGCTGGCAATCTGTTCGACATGGTTATCTTTTACAATAGTGCGCAGTGCTTCAGCGATGGGTGTGCCGCCGGGCTCGCGTACATTAATAAAATCAACTTTGTGCTGCTCTAAAAAATGTTGGCAAATTGCTATAGCTGTCGATTTACCGGCCCCTTCTAAGCCTTCAATCACAATAAATTTTGCTGCTGTCATGATCTCTCTTTTTAGTTTGAAAAAGCATTAATCGGCTTTCTCGTTTTATATTCTTTACTCTGATTTGCTTAACTGTTTTTGATAACGTAAGTAATCTTGTACTGCTTTGTTATGTTCTTTTAAGGTTTTAGAAAATTGATGGCTACCATCGCCTTTGGCAACAAAATAAAGGTACTCAGACTCAGGTGGATTGACTGCTGCAAGTATTGCCGCTTTTGACGGCATAGCAATCGGCGTAGGCGGTAAGCCATTAATTTTATATGTATTATACGGAGTATGATTAGTTAAATCTTTACGTTTTATATCACCATCAAAGTCAGCACCAATGCCATAAATCACGGTTGGATCAGTTTGCAAGCGCATTTTTGTATTTAGTCTATTAGTAAATACAGAGGCTATTAATGGCCGTTCGCTGGCAAGACCTGTTTCTTTTTCAATAATTGAGGCCATAATCAATGCTTCGTAGGCCGTTTTAAACGGTAAATCAGCAGCCCTGTTTTGCCAAGCCTCATCAAGTACATTTTGCATTATTTTATGCGCTCGTTTGAGCACTGAGCTTGTCGTATCATTAGCATGATAATAATAGGTATCAGGAAATAACCACCCTTCTAAATGCTGCTCAGAGCCGACTATTTGCTGAGATAACTCACCAAGACTTAAATCTTGACGAAGATACTGGGCTTTACTTATTGCCGCTAACACGTCACGAAGTGACTGACCTTCAATAATTGTAAAACTAAAGCTTACTTGTTTACCTTGATTGATTTGCCGAATGTTATCAAGCACCGTGGCGTTATTAAGTTGATATAAACCAGCTTTTAAATCCGTCAGTGTCGGATCGAGTTTCGCGAGTATCTGATAACGTAAGCACCCATCTAACCATTTTTTTGCTTGCCACTGTTGGCAGAGTTGATTAAACCCCGTGCCTTTTTTAACTTCAAACAACGTATTCGCTGGCGCTTTTAAACTACTGTTAATAGTAGCTTGCAACTGTTGATAACCAACTCCAGTTACCAATAATGCTAGCAACACAATCGATATAATCACTCTTAACACGCAGACTCCTTGGTAAATAAACCATGCAATAATACTAAACTATTTGCTAACTCAAATTGCATACCATCAATCGCTGTAACAGGCACAATTCCCATTAAGCTATTACAACTAAATACTGCTTCCATTTGCAGCAATTGTTCTAGCTTAATATCAGTAAATTCAATGGTTAACTTATCACACAGTGATTGCAGATAAACCCCTTGAATGCCACAGTTTTGCAAACTTGGACTAAAAACTCGAGCATTTTTAATAGCAAAAATATTTGCCGCAGAGGTTTCAATCACATTATTGTGATAATCACACACCAGTACATCATCACAATCTTGCCCTTGCATGGCGCGTTTGATCATTACTTGCTCTAAACGATTTAACGTTTTCAAACCAGCAAGCAATGGTTGCGATGCAAGTTGCACAGGGCTAATAGCGAGTTTAATACCTTGTTGTGCTAATTGAGCGTAGTGTGAAGGAAACGGTAATAGCGACAGTACAATCAATAAATTGCTTTGTTCAGGAAGGCCATAACCACGCCCTCCTTTACCACGTGTAACCACTATTTTTAATACGCCCAGCAAAACCGTCTTAATATACTCAGCGATTGCTTGCTGCAGCGCCGATAAATCCAGCTCACCAAAACTAAGTCGCTGCGCGCATTCAACTAATCGTGCACTGTGAAGTGGCCAATGCTCTACTTGAGCATCAACTATTTTTGCAGTTGTAAAAAAGCCATCGCCATAATTAAAGCCGCGATCATTGCTACTTATGCTAACGCCTTGCTGTGGCGTGACTAATTTTATTGTTTGCGCTATGTGAGTTTTTTGTTTTGGCATATTTTGCATATAAAAAAGCCCAGTAACAACTGGGCTCTTATTTTGTCTCGTTGTTAAAAAAGATTATACCTTTTTAAATACCAACGAGCCATTAGTACCACCAAAACCAAATGAGTTACATAATGCGTAATCAAGTTTCGCATCACGAGCCGTGTGTGGAACGTAGTCCAGATCACAGCCTTCATCAGGGTTATCAAGATTAATTGTTGGTGTTACTTTTTGATCTTGTAACGACAAAATAGTGATAATTGATTCAACAGAGCCTGCTGCACCGAGTAAATGACCCATCATAGATTTTGATGAACTCACCATCACATCTTTGGCAGCATTACCAAAAATTGACTTAACCGCAGAGGTTTCTGCTTTATCGCCAGCGTTAGTCGATGTACCGTGAGCATTAATATAACCCACTTGATCTGCATTGATTTGCGCATCGTTTAAAGCATTTTCCATCGCCAAGGCTGCACCGGCACCATCTTCTGGTGGCGACGTCATGTGATAAGCGTCACCGCTCATACCAAAACCAACCAACTCAGAATAGATTTTTGCACCTCGGGCTTTCGCATGCTCGTATTCTTCAAGTACGATAACACCTGCACCATCAGCAAGTACAAAGCCATCACGGTCTTTGTCCCATGGACGTGATGCAGCTTGCGGATCGTCGTTTCGGGTTGATAACGCACGTGCAGCGTTAAAACCACCCATACCAATTGGCGTTGAGGCTTTCTCTGCACCACCGGCAACCATCGCATCAGCATCACCATAAGCAATCATGCGCGCAGCGTGACCAATGTTGTGTAAACCTGTTGTACAGGCTGTCACGATAGAGATATTTGGACCACGTAGACCGTGCATAATCGATAAATGACCAGAGATCATATTGATAATGGTCGACGGCACGTAAAAAGGAGAAAGCTTACGTGGACCACTGTTTAATAGCTTTATGTGGTTTTCTTCAATAAGTGTTAAACCACCAATGCCTGAACCCACAGCAACACCAACGCGGGCTGCGTTTTGCTCTGTGATCTCAAGGCCAGAATCTTGTAGTGCTTGTACACCTGCTGCAATGCCATACTGGATGAACAAATCCATTTTTTTAGCATCTTTTGCCGGCATATAGGCTGACGCATCAAAATCATTCAGCAAACCAGCGAACTTGGTGCCAAAACTAGATGTATCAAAATGAGTGATAGTTTGGATACCACTTTTGCCATTTAACAAGCCTTGCCAGGTTGATTCAACATCATTACCTAGCGGCGTCAACATTCCTAAGCCAGTTACGACGACTCGACGTTTAGCCACGGTTTGCCTCCAATAAGGGAATTATTATTTTTCTGGTGGGTATTAATACCCAAATGCGTGGAAATACAGGGTATAGATAGATTAAGGGCAGCGAACGCTGCCCTTAATATGCGATTGATTACTCAGCGTGAGCCGTTACGTAATCGATTGCAGCTTGTACTGTAGTGATCTTTTCAGCTTCTTCATCTGGGATCTCAGTATCGAACTCTTCTTCAAGAGCCATTACTAATTCAACAGTATCAAGTGAATCTGCGCCTAAGTCATCAACGAAAGAAGCTTCATGCTTTACTTCTTCTTCTTTAACACCTAGTTGCTCAATGATGATTTTCTTTACGCGTTCTTGGATGTCGCTCATTCTTCTTTCCTTTATTAAAAACGCCAATGCGTTATTTTCAGATTGCGGCGTAGTTTACGGCGCATAATTCTGTGATTCAAGGATTTGCTGATAATTTTTTATCTGGTCAAACCTCTTGACGGTTATTTGTGTCTTTTATCGCTTATTTTCAGCACGAATTCAAGTATGTTTAAAGCAAGTTAACAAAAAATTCAACATTTTTCGACAAGCCGCCTCAAAACAAAATAGGAACAAAGTTCCTTACACCATGTACATCGCACCATTTACGTGCAAAGTTTCGCCTGAAACATACGCTGCTGCATCAGATGCTAAGTAACATACTGCGGCGGCAATTTCATCCGGTTGGCCTAAACGCCCAGCAGGAACATTAGCAAGCGTAGCTGCTTTTTGCTCGTCAGTTAAGCTGTCGGTCATATCTGTTTGAATAAAACCAGGAGCAACTACGTTGACTGTAATACCACGAGAAGCAACTTCACGCGCTAACGACTTAGAAAAACCAATTACACCCGCTTTAGCTGCTGCGTAGTTAGCTTGCCCTGCATTACCCATTGTACCAACAACTGAACCTATATTGATAATTCGACCGTTTTTCTTTTTCATCATCGGGCGTAACACTGCTTTAGATAAACGAAAAACTGAGCTCAAGTTAGTATCAATGATATCGTCCCACTCTGCATCTTTCATACGCATAAGTAAGTTATCGCGGGTAATACCGGCATTATTTACTAATACGTCGATATCGCCTAAATCTGATTTTATCGCAGCAAGTGTCGCCTCGATCGACGCAGGATCAGTTACGTTTAACGCATAACCTTTACCATTCTCGCCTAAGTATTCGCTGATATTTGCAGCACCGGACTCGCTGGTTGCAGTACCGGCAACTTTAGCACCTTGTGCTACCAATGTAGTGGCGATTGCTTTACCAATACCGCGACTAGCGCCTGTAATTAGGACAACTTTGCCCTCTAACGAAAATAAATTTGCCATTTTTCCCTACTCTTATTTTGCTTCGTCAATGGCAGTTTGGCTATTCACCGAACCACATACCATTGCTTTATCAATGCGTTTAGCAAGACCCGTTAACACCTTCCCAGGGCCAAACTCGTAGCTTTGGGTAATGCCCTGCGCTACCAATGCTTGTACTGTTTCTGTCCATCGTACTGGACTGTATAGTTGACGCACTAATGCATCTTTAATAGCGTCCGCTGAACTTGCAGCTGTTACATCAACATTATTAATTACATCACACTTAGGTGTATTAAATGTTAAAGCAGCTAAATCTTTTGCTAATTTTTCTGCCGCTGGTTTCATTAGTTCACAATGTGAAGGTACGCTTACCGATAAAGGCAATGCACGTTTTGCACCGGCTTCTTTACACGCTTCCGATGCTCTGTCTACTGCGGCTTTATGACCTGCAATCACAACTTGACCCGGTGAGTTATAGTTTACTGGTGCAACCACTTCACCTTGTGCTGATGCCAAGCACGCGGCTTTAATTTCGTCATCACCTAAACCAATGATCGCAGCCATTGAACCCACGCCTGCTGGCACAGCTTCTTGCATATATAAACCACGGTTTTCAACCAATTTTACAGCTTCGCCTAAGCTCAACACATCAGCACATACCAGCGCTGAGTATTCACCTAAACTGTGACCTGCCATCGTTACGTCTGCATCTGGATTTGCAGCAAGCCATTGGCGGTAAATTGCCACCGATGCTGTTAATAATGCCGGTTGCGTACGATGGGTTTGATTTAATTCTTGTTCAGGACCATTAAGTACTAATGCAGCCAAATCATAACCAAGTGCCGCTGATGCTTGCGCAAACGTCGCTTTAACAATATCAGATTGCTCTAATAGTTCACTTAACATACCCACAGATTGTGAGCCTTGACCCGGAAAAACAAGTGCAATTTTTTGTGCCATACTTTGCTCTTTTAATTAAACAAATAAATAAATTTTTAAGTACGCACCTGACATAGTAATTAATCGTCAGTTGCGACTTTTTTAGTTGAATGTGTTTGCTCGAAGATAGCTGCAATTTTTTCAGGAAGTTGACGTTCCACCTCTCTAGCAGCTTCGTCGATAGCAGCATGAAATGCTTTAGCTGAGGCATTTCCATGGCTTTTTACGACAATACCGCGCAATCCTACCAGAGAAGCGCCGTTATACTGGTCGGGGTTCACCCGTTTATAGAGTTTTTTTATTACTGGCTGTAACATAAATGCTAAACATTTATAGAAAAAGTGCTTTTGCAGTGCTTTGGTAAGCTTAAACATAATCAGCTTGGCAATCCCTTCACAGGTTTTCAAAGCCACATTGCCCACAAAACCTTCACAGACGATCACATCTGATTTACCAGTAAAAATATCACTACCTTCGCTGTAACCAGTATAATTAAGGTAGCTACATTGTTGCATCAGTTGTGCAGCTTGTTTGATATCTTCATGGCCCTTAATGTCTTCGGAGCCAATATTTAATAAACTCACTTTTGGACTATCACAGCCCAGTGCTTGCCCTGCGACAACCGAACCCATAATGCCAAATTGATATAAGGTTTGTGCATCACAATGCACGTTCGCACCTAAATCAAGTAAGTAAACCGGATTTTTTCGCTCAGTTGGCACAGCAGAGATCAATGCAGGACGTTTTACGCCTGGCAACATTTTCAGCACATAGTGAGCCATAAATAATAATGCACCGGTATTTCCGGCACTAACGCACGCTTGTGCCTCACCTGATTTAACTAAATCAAGAGCAACGCGCATTGAGGAATCTTTTTTAGATCGCACAGCAGAAGACGGTTCACAGCTATTGGTGACTACTTGACTACAATGACGAATTATTAAACGAGGATGAGATAGAGAATCGAGAGACTCGAGTTCTTTAGATATTACTTGTTCGTTGCCACATAAGATCAATCTTAGGTTGGCATTTGCATTTACCGCGTTAACGGCTGCGGGGATAGATGAACGGGGGCCATAATCGCCCCCCATCATATCTAACGCAATTGTTAGATTGGTCAGCATAAAAGCAATCTCTTATTTAGAAATTACTTGAACGCCTTTGTAGTAACCATCTGCAGTCACATGGTGACGACGATGAGTCTCACCAGATGTTTGGTCTACAGTTAAAGTTGGACCACTGATCGCATCGTGTGAACGGCGCATGCCGCGTCTTGCACGAGACTTTTTGCTTTTTTGTACAGCCATAGTCTTCTCCTAAGAATCTTTCTTAAGTTGTTTCAAAATATCAAATGGATTTGGTTTATCATCTTCCGCTTTTAAAACACCAAAGCTGGCAGGCTTTGCTGAATAACTGCATGAAGCTTCGTTGTGGGTAGCAACTAATGGCACGGCTAAAATTAGTTCGTCTTCGATTAAATCAAAAACGTTAACTTCACCATTTTCATCAAGCGCTACTTCATCGTAGTCTTCTGGAAAAATCTCTAACTCTGTATCCTCACCGACTGGTGAATAAACAAAGTCTTGAACCAAATCCAACCCTAAATCACCATTACAACGTTGACAAGTGACAGTAACATGTGTGGACAAATTGCCTCTAATCACAGCGAAACCTTGATCATCGTTTTTGCAATGAATTTTTACCGCTATTTCACCTACTTCTTCCTGCACAACTTCCCGTAAACGGGTAAGTTTTTCAAGCGGTACAATACCGTCATACTTTAAACGGTGTTGCGCTGCCTTGCCTGGATGAAGAGTGATGGGAATTTTCACCTTTTGCATAGGGGCTGCATCATATAGATAGTTACTTGGTTAGTCAAAGTAAAAAACCAATTTTAGCTGGTTTTTCGCGATTCATTTCTTTGTTTTGCCAACGGATCTGATTTATCCTAACTCAATCTAATTTTCATTAGGAAAACAATCCATGCAGCACCCGCTTATTTTAGCCTCAAGTTCACCCTTTCGTCAGTCTTTATTGCAAAAATTTAATCTGCCGTTCGACAGTTTTTCACCTGATATTGACGAATCAGCACTACCCAATGAAGCCCCAGTTGAACTTGTAAAACGCTTAAGTGAACTCAAAGCACGCGCAGCCACTACCCTTTTTAAACAAGGCTTAGTAATTGGCTCTGATCAAGTTGCCGTATTTGAGCAACAAATCTTAGGTAAACCACACAACAAAGAAAATGCCATTAAACAACTGAGTTTATTTAGCGGTAATACAGTCACATTTCTAACGGGCTTATGTGTTTATGATATTCAAAGCAATAAAACAAAAACCCTAGTTGAACCCTTTAATGTTACATTTAGAACACTGACACAAGCACAAATATCTGCTTACTGCGACGCAGAGCAACCCTACAATTGTGCAGGCAGCTTTAAAAGCGAAGGCTTAGGTATTTGTTTATTTGAAAAGCTTAGCGGTGATGACCCTAATAGCTTGATTGGTTTACCACTTATCAAACTCAGCCAATTATTGACTGAGTTTGGTATGGATGTGTTAAGTAATCAAGACTAACTATTTATTCGCTACGACTTAAACTAAACGCGCAGCTAATTGCTGATACGAATCAACTGTCGCAATCGGTGTAAACTCGTTTAGCTGCTGGGCGTTATGCACCCCCATAGTTACACCTAAACGGTCAATATTGGCCGCTTTTGCCATCGCCATATCTATTTTAGTGTCGCCAATCATCAGCGCATCA
Organism: Pseudoalteromonas sp. SR44-8; assembly: GCF_014163635.1. Taxonomy (NCBI): domain Bacteria; kingdom Pseudomonadati; phylum Pseudomonadota; class Gammaproteobacteria; order Alteromonadales; family Pseudoalteromonadaceae; genus Pseudoalteromonas; species Pseudoalteromonas sp. SR44-8. The sequence goes on along the minus strand of NZ_JACJDS010000013.1, from coordinate 76,718 downwards.
TCATGGCTAATATTGAGTTCATCGAGCAGTTGCAACAACATATCAGGAGCTGGTTTTGACAATGCATCATCACTGGTGCGGGTCGCTACAAAGTAATCCCGTAACTGTGTTTCATCCAGCAAGCGTTCAAGGCCGACTCGGCTTTTGCCAGTAGCAACAGCTAACAATACGCCACGGTTTTTTAATGCCGCTAAAGTCTGTTCTACATCAGCAAATAAAGGCGTAGGCGTGTTATCAAGATGTTTATACTGATGCTTATAACCGGCGATTAAATCAGCGTGTAAATGGCTCTGCTGAGGAAATAACACCGTCACGGCCTGCTCAAGTGATAAACCAATGATATTTTTAACCGCCTCGTCACTGGGGCAAACTACACCACAGACTCTCGCGGATTGATGCATACAGTTAACTATTTTAGCCACTGAATCTATCACCGTGCCATCCCAATCAAATATAACTAATTTATAGGGTTTCACGGTTTTGCGGCACGTAACGTTTTAATACAATTAGCCAGCGCTTTATCAAGCGGCGCTTCTACTCGCATAGTAGTTTCATTTTTTGGATGATAAAAACTCAAATCGTGCGCATGTAAAAATAATCGCCCTAATCCCACTTTACGCATCGCCGCATCAAATGCTTGGTTGCCATATTTATCATCACAAGCAATTGCATGACCTTTACATTGTGTATGCACACGAATTTGGTGAGTACGACCTGTTACTGGTGATGCCTGCACTAACGAACATTCAGCAAAGCGCTCCAGTACTTTAAAACGAGTATGTGAAGGTTTACCTTCAACGTTATCCACACGTACTACTCGTTCACCTGATTGTAGGGTGTTTTTACGCAGCCCTTCGGTGACATTTTTAGTTTTAGAATCCCATTGCCCATCAACCAATGCCCAGTAATTCTTTTCCATGGTTTTTTCACGTAACTGTTCATGCAAGCTGGTCAACACTGAACGACGTTTCGAGATTAACAAACAGCCTGATGTATCACGGTCTAAACGATGTACAAGCTCTAAACTGCGCTCATCTGGGCGCAATACGCGCAATGCTTCAATTAAACCATAACTGAGCCCACTGCCGCCATGCACAGCCATGCCTGATGGTTTGTTAATGACGATAAGGTATTTATCTTCAAATAAAATAGCCTCTTCAAGTTTGGTCACTACATCAAGATTTTTAGGCACAAACTCTTCACGTTCAGCTATTTGTATTGGTGGAATACGAACGATGTCATCGAGTTGTAATTTATACACAGGTTTGATGCGTTTTTTATTAACCCGCACTTCCCCTTTGCGAAGAATTCGATACACAGCGCTTTTAGGCACCCCTTTTAAATGAGTAATAAGAAAGTTATCAATCCGTTGACCTAAATGGTCTTCGGTAATCGTGACGAAAGATACTTGTAAGCCGGTTTTTTCTGACATTGCCTAATCACTGATTTAAGTAAAATAATTTTAGTTGCTAACACAGTTATAATAATGGGATAATCACCGTCGCAAATATATATTTGCAAATAACAACGGTGCTTTTTAACACATTAAAACATTCGTGATGCACATTCTGGGTAATTGATCATACAGATCCGAGATAAGTTTTCCAAAGCTTTTATACATACCCAGTTTACACGTGCCTTCAATTAACTCCGATGCGTGTAATATATCGCCAGTTAAGTTTGAGCATGAAGTGTTATTTAATGTTGATGAAAAAAGCAATTTGAACAGATAATTTGTCTGATCGTGACGGCGTACAATACGCCGTTCAGCAGATGTGTTGTAACCGTACAAGTTAATTTAATTAATGGTCGACTCTGGACAGAACTCGAATACGTCACTGTAAAAAAACAGCCGATAGTTTTGGCACCATAATAGAATTTAATAACGTGACAACACGTTATTGTCAGCCAGCACCATAAAGATACTTAGAGTACGGATACAGTACCAAGCTCCCCCACAGACCCAGTCGTGAGATTGTACAAAAAGAAGCGATGGGAGCAACTGAACAGGCGAAAAGTTTCGTCATGTCAGAGACATAACACAGTAGAGTAACAATATGAAACGTATGCTAATCAATGCGACGCAGCAAGAAGAAATGCGCGTAGCACTGGTTGATGGCCAGCGCCTGTATGATTTAGATATCGAAAGCCCGGGTCACGAACAAAAAAAAGCCAATATTTATAAAGGCAAAATCACTCGTATAGAACCGTCATTAGAAGCCGCCTTTGTTGATTACGGCGCTGATCGTCACGGATTCCTTCCTTTAAAAGAAATAGCCCGTACTTACTTCCCACAAGGTTATACTTTCCATGGTCGTCCGAATATTCGTGACGTGATCAAAGAAGGTCAAGAAGTTATTGTCCAAGTAGACAAAGAAGAACGCGGCCAAAAAGGCGCAGCCCTCACCACTTTTATTAGTGTTGCAGGTAGCTACTTAGTCTTAATGCCTAATAATCCTCGTGCTGGCGGTATTTCTCGTCGCATCGAAGGTGATGAACGCACTGAACTTAAAGAAGCTTTAAGTCGTTTAGAACTGCCTAAAGGCATGGGTTTAATCGTGCGTACTGCCGGTGTTGGTAAATCGTTTGAAGAACTAAACTACGATTTAAAAGCGCTGCTTGTTCATTGGGATGCGATTCAGCAAGCCTCTGATGGCGGTAAAGCACCGTTCTTAATTCATCAAGAAAGCAACGTGATTTTCCGTGCGATTCGCGATTATTTACGCCGTGACATAGGTGAGATCCTAATTGATAAAGCCCGTGTATTTGAAGAAGCTAAAGCGCACATTGAGCGTTTTCGCCCTGACTTCATGAGCCGTGTAAAACTTTATCAAGGTGAAGTGCCTCTTTTTACTCATTATCAAATCGAAAGCCAAATTGAGTCTGCGTTTCAACGTGAAGTACGCTTACCTTCTGGTGGTTCAATTGTTATTGACCCAACTGAAGCACTTACTTCTATCGATATCAACTCATCTAAAGCCACTAAAGGCGGCGATATCGAAGAAACTGCGCTTAATACCAACTTAGAAGCTGCAGACGAAATTGCTCGCCAATTACGTTTACGCGATTTAGGTGGCTTAATCGTTATCGACTTCATTGATATGACACCACCGCGCCATCAACGTGAAGTAGAAAATCGCTTAAAAGATGCTGTTCGTCCAGATCGTGCCCGTGTACAAATTGGTAAAATTTCGCGTTTTGGCTTACTTGAAATGTCGCGTCAGCGCCTACGCCCTTCATTAGGTGAAGCGAGCCAAGGCCCATGCCCACGTTGTAGTGGTCAAGGTACTATTCGTTCAAACGAGTCGATTGCATTGTCAATCCTACGTTTAATCGAAGAAGAAGCGATTAAAGACAATACCTCACAAGTTAATGCCCAAGTACCTGTAGCGGTTGCCTCATATCTGTTAAATGAGCAACGCCGTAGCGTGCATCGCATCGAAAAACGTCATAACTGTGATGTGGTGATCATTCCAAATCAACATATGGATACACCACATTATGAAGTAATGCGTTTGCGTAAAGATGAAACAATTGAAGCGGCAAGCTACGAGCAAATCACATTACCTGAACAAGAAGTGTATGAAACATCAAAAACACCAACGGTTGCGGTACGTGAAGAGCCGGTGTTAAAAGGCGTAGTTATGCCATCAACACCAGCACCACAAGCTCAGGCTCAAGCAACCCCAGCAGCGGCACCACAAAGTGTTGCAGCCCAGCCGCAGGTAAGTTTATTTACTACTATCAGCAATTGGTTTAAGGCTTTATTTGCAACGCCTGCTGAGCAAACAGAAAGTAAAGAACAACAGCAGCAAAAAACAGCGAGTGAATCTCGTAATAATCCACGTCGTAACAATGACGGTGATACACGTCGTCGTAATAACCAACGTCGTCGTAACAATAATTCACGCACTAAACCGCAAAGCGAGCGTACAGAAAGCGTAGCTGAAGAAACGCCAGCAGTTGAAAACACGCAAAACAACGAGCAACAGGAAAGAAACGATAACCGTAACAAACGTCGTCGCAATCCTAACTCACGTAAGCGTAACGATAACCGTAACGATGACAGCAAAGTAGTAGCAGAAAAAACCGAAGCAAAAGCTGACGTAAAAGACGTTGCACCAAGCCAAGATGTCGTTGTTGAAGCAACGGAGCAAAAACCTAAGGTTCGTCGTCAGCGCCGTAACTTACGTAAAAAAGTTCGCCTACAAGATGAAAATGCACAACCGGCTACAACCAACAATGACGCGGAGCAACAAGCTACGCCTGTTGTTGATGACAAGCCAGCTAAGTCAGTTGTAACTCAAACTGAAGAAGTTAAAGCACCTGTTGAGGCTACTGCTGTTGAAACAACGGCTGTTGAAGCGCCTGAGCAAAAAGCTGAACAGAGGGCACCAAACGAGCAAGAGACAGTAACATCGACTGATGAAGAGCAAGGCCAAACGCGTACGCGTTCACGCCGTTCTCCACGTCATTTACGTGCTGCCGGGCAACGCCGTCGTCGTCCTGAGGGTGAAGAAGCTACGCCAACGCAAGGTACACAACCACCAGCATTTATTCCAGTTGCAGATCAAGCCGCTGCTGAGTATGAAGCTGAGTTAAAAGCCAAGCAAAATAAGCAAGCTGCAGAAGTAGTTGAAGAAAAACCTGCCGTTGCTGAATCAGCTCCGGAAGTGGTTGAACAAGCACCTGTTGCTGCTGAACCGACTCCAGAAGCGGTTGAACAAGCACCTGTTGCTGCTGAAGCAACTGAAGAAGTGGTTGAACAAGCGCCAGTTGCTGCTGAAGCAACTGAAGAAGTGGTTGAACAAGCACCTGTTGCTGCTGAAGCAACTGAAGAAGTGGTTAAACAAGCGCCAGTTGCTGCTGAAGCAACTGAAGAAGTGGTTGAACAAGCGCCAGTTGCTGCTGAACCTACTGAAGAAGTGGTTGAACAAGCACCTGTTGCTGCTGAAGCAACTGAAGAAGTGGCTGAACAAGCGCCTGTTGCTGCTGAACCTACTGAAGAAGTGGTTGAACAAGCGCCTGTTGCTGTAGAACCAACTCCAGAAGTGGTTGAACAAGCGCCTGTTGCTGTAGAACCAACTCCAGAAGTGGTTGAACAAGCGCCTGTTGCTGTAGAACCTACTCCAGAAGTGGTTGAACAACCGCCTGTTGCTGCTGAACCAACTGAAGAAGTGGTTGAACAAGCGCCTGTTGCTGCTGAACCTACTCCAGAAGTGGTTGTTGAGGAAGCACCAATGGCAGAGACTAAGCCTACTGCAAAACCTGTAGCACACACTAAAACAGTGATCACTTCAGGTAAAGCAAGTGCGCCAATGGCACAACCTACTGCCGTTGCAGATAGCGAAGTCGCCCATACGCCAAAAGCGATGGCACACGACAAACGTGACGCTATTCCAGATAGCGGCTTACGTGCCGGTTCTATCAAACCAGCTGGTCGCGCGAATGCTGCAATGACTAAAACGATGAGTGTTGACTAACACTTTTGGTTTAGCTTAAAAGCACACTAAAAAGCCGCGTTAATGAAAATTAACGCGGCTTTTTTAATAGCAGTTATAAGGTTAAAGAGAACGATTTACTAGGTTCTAGCTAAAGCAGACTAGCCTAAGCAGAGATATTAGATAAATAGTGATGGAAAAACAAACAGCACATTGCACTTGTTATTTATAAAAAGCGCATGAAGGGTAATGCTATATTTATCCTTGTTTTAGCATATACTCATGCAGCAATTCAGGAAACTTTTCTTGCGGTGGAAACTTACAAAAACTGTGCTCTGCCCCCGTACTCGCCCACTCAAGTTTTTCATCCGTGTAAGTTTCAATGAATGGCTTGTAGGTGCGAGAATCATCTAGCATTGTTGAGCGAACATTTACAAAATCATCCAAACCTTCTAGGTGGGTAAATAACCAGCTCATACAATGTCCACAAAAAAAGTGCTGCGTACTGCTGTCATGCAGCCCGCCAATAACAGGCGTTCCAGATGTAATAAAAAAGGCAGCTCGTTGGAATAATGAGCTTAAGCTAAATGCGCTAGACGTCATTTTCTGACAACCAGTGCAATGACAAGCCATGGTGATCATTGGCTTTGCGCTAACTTCAAACTTTACCTGTCCACAACGACAATGGCCTTTTGTTTTATGAGATGTACTGTCCATTATAATCTTCCTTTAAGTTCAATTTTATCAACGCCGATGCTACGTTGAATGTATCACAAATAACCTTAGCACATGCTACAGGGTTTGATTGCGCTATAAAATGTCCGCCTTCAATCTCAACTTGGCTGAAGCTGGAACACATTGACGCTAAGTACTTCACCGCACTCGCGCTTACCAGTAAATCTCTACTAGGGCGAATATAAGTCACTGGGCAATCTAACTCGCACTGTTGTTTTGAAAGGCCAGCTATGTTGCCTAATCTTAATTTGAGTTTACGTTTATTCGCTGTTTGCAGCGAAGCAAATACGGGATAAACCAACGTTTGGCCACCCGTTAAACTAAAACCAAACAGATAAAGTAGCTTTTTACTTAAATAATTTGCTGACAGTAAGCTAACAGGTAAAAAGCCTGCCAACTTAGATAACAAAGAAGGCGCTGAGATAAAGCTGGCCAAAAATACGATGCCTTTCACACGACTGCCAAGTAGCTTATAAAGCTCACAAGCCACCGGCCCAGAATAAGACTCCGCGACAATATAAATATCAGTATCTTTAAAACGCTTTGCTATTTCTGCCGCTTGTTTAGCATAAGTTACGCCTTCAAGTGATTCATATGAGATCACTTCAGTATTTATATTTTCAGGCAAGTTTTTTGTCAATTTAGCAAACAGACGGCCAGTACCATCAAGGCCAGGAAGCAGTATAATTTTCATATTTAAATTCAGCACCCAACGTTAGCATTCAAATACTTGAACTTTGATTTTGGCCAAGTGCTTTTGTGCACAAAAATCATGAGCAAGAAATATGAAAAGTGTAAAAACAATTTAGCTTTGCTCATAAACACCTAGACTCGTTAAATTATACAGTAACTAATTGATTATCTAAAACGATGGCAAGTCGAAGGCTCATATTATTAGGGATGTTTGTTATTTTTTCTTTTCTTGTATTGCGGTGCCAACTGAAAGACCAATGCCAGCGCCAACAGCAATGCCAATAGCTAAACTAAAATGTAATATGTTAAATATTACATCAATAACCACACCGATAGCAGAGCCAACTCCACACCCTATTGCCATATATACACCTAAGGTTTTATTTGCTGATTTACCTTCCTTTTTATTACTCATATCAGTCCTTAAATCATCACAGCTATATCGGCTTATCTACAAGTCTAAAAAATGACTCGATTTGATTTATTTTCATTTGTAAACTAAACACAGCCTAGTTACTATTTTGGTTAAATTATTTGTAAGCACATAGCTAACTATACCGTCTCATCGCTTACTGCAGCGGCAAATCATGTAAATCAATTCCCTGCATTTATTAGTCTTTAATTCTTTTCAATAATTCAATTACTTCTTGCACCACCCTATCTGGTTCATCATTTTGAGGATAATGATAGCTCTTATCTGTTAATACAGCTTTACCTTGTGGAAAAGACTCAGCCGAAGTTGAATGCAATTCGCCCCACATTTTTCGGCCTTCATCGGTAAAAAAGAGTAATGGCGGATTTTTATACTTTTTCACGGATGCAATAACGGTTACTGGAATATCTGGGATCTGTGGATAATCTGGCAATGGTCTTTTCGCCCAAAAGTCCAGATACTGGTTGGACATACCATTAGCCATATCGTCTAATTTCACTTGTGCTATTTCTTTCTCAGCTTTTGCAAGATCAATTTGGCGCATGATATCAACATCATGCTCCGAAGCAGGCTCAATCAGCATGAGGGCTGAAACCCACTCAGGATAAGTTGCAGCGAATCGTCTTGCGATATAAGCACCATATGAATGAGCAATATAGACAATTGGTTTTTCAACGTGTAACGCTTCAAGTAGCATGAGAGCTTCGTTTGCATACTCTTCCGAGCTGTAGTTTTTTCTCAATTGCGTAGAACCGCCGTTACCAATTTTTAAATAACGAATGATGCGGGCTTCCTTTGCAAGCTTTTCAAAAACCGGCTCCCAATCAAATAACCCCGCAGAGCCACCAGCCTCTAAAAATAGAGTATGCTTGCCACTCCACGCAATTTCGTACTCAATATCATAGCCATTAACCTTAATAAAATTAGGCTTGGCAAACACACTTGCCGTAACAAAAAACAGCAAAACATTAATCCAAATTTCACTTTTTCTCCTTAAAGACTAGCAAGCCTGTGGATTAACTCATTTTATAATTCACTTTTATTAATAAACCATAGCCAAGTTACTATTTTGGTTAAATTATTTTTTGTATTAAAAGCTAGAGTAATAATCTTATTCGCGGTGGTTTTTTCATACAACTTAATTAATTTAGTATCGACTGTAACTATGCTTCGGCACACAGCAAAAACAAGAAAGCGCGGTGTAAACACCACGCTTTCAACTAATTCAAATCTGCTTAAAACTTACTGCTTATGGCTTATGGCTCTAGTCTTCACTTTCCATAAACCGTTGCAATTGATCTTTAAGGTTCGGCGGTATGCCTTTAATAACTAACGTATCCGTAGCTTCGTTGTACATTACCCGTTCGCCTAGATGTTTGCGTTCAAAGCTGATGCTCACGCCGCCGCCAAGGCCAGAGAATTTAACCATACTGGTAACGGTTTTTTTATCGACCGGGAATGACTCTTCTAGGTCATAGCTTTGCTCTTTGCAAAAGCTTTCAAATGGGTTGTCGTCACCTTTTGTGAGCGTTGCTGATAACTCGCTGACGTTAGCATCTTCACCAGTAGTAACGCAGTCATTACAGTAATCAAATACTTGTTTACGCAGATCGTCTTTTTCAGATTTATCAAATTGTTGCTCTGATAAATAATCTTCAACTGCATTGAGCATTACTTGGCTTTGCTGTTTTGGATCGATGCCTTCTTCGCAACCTAAAAAGTCTAAGAAGAAGTCGGCGACTTTGCGCCCTGCTCGGCCTTTAATAAATGAGATATAACGATTGTCTTCTGCTTGGGTGTCCCACGCAGTTAAATCGATGCGTGCAGCTAGTTGCATGCGGGAAATATCTAAATGGCGTGACGAGGCTAAATCAAGCTCAGAGGTAATAGAGTAATGCTCTTTGATGTTGATCATTGCAATCAGCATATAATCGGTTGCTACGTATTGATAATGACAAAATACTAAATAGCCAGTTTCGTTAAACGCGTACTTATCAAGTTCCTCTTTAAGTACAGCTGAAGCTTGCTCTGTCATGTGCCAAAAGCCAAGCTCGCTGTTGCGGTAACTTTGCATGGCTGATGCAACTACAGAGTTTTTATCACCACTAAAAGCACAGTACCCTTTACCTGGTTTGCCGTTGTATGCGTGATGAAGTTGCTCGATGAATACAGCGACTTTATCATTCACTGCCATTTCGTCATTGCGCAAATGAATTTGCGTATCGTCGTCTTTTTTGTCTACATAATGAACGACTAACTTTTTAACATCTATTGCCATCTTTGTTTTTCACGCCTCTGGTGTTAAAATGTGAGAATATAACTCTTTTATTGAACCAACTGATGCCAATCTTATCAAAATATTCTAATGATGAAGTAGAACAAATCGTCGATCAGCTCATTGATGTGTTAACTAAGCACAATGCGCCGGTTGATTTAAGTCTTATGTGTTTAGGAAATTCTATCACGCATATCTTAAAAGAGCATGTACCAACAGGGAAAAGACAAGCGGTTGCAGACAATTTTGCCAAAGCACTTGCGCAATCGGTTAAATAGACTTTATGAATTTATCGCAGCACAATCAGTTTTCGTCTAAAGCGAGTCAATTATTAAGTTGGGGGCATTTGTTTACTTTTGCCAATATCGGCTTAGTGTTGCTCATAAGTTTAAGTTACTTATTTGCTGACTCTCCACCTACCAGCTTTATGGGTATTCTTTATATGCTAGTGACATGGCTTAGTCACACTAGTTTTATTACATTTATTGCCTTTGTACTGACGATATTTCCGCTAAGTTTAATATTTCCTTATCCACGTCATATCCGCGGTATGGCTGCAATACTTGCCACTTGTGGTGCATCACTACTGACGCTTGATGCCTATGTGTATTTTAACTTAGGCTACCATTTAAGTAGCTCTGCGTTACCTGAGATTATTACCTTATTGTGGCATCGTTTAACTAGCTCTCCAGCGCTGACAACCCTGCTCGCTGGGGGAATTGTAATGCTTATTTTTGCATTTCAGTTATTAGCAAGTAACTATACATGGCACCATTTAGCTCGCTTAAAACAATATAAATTTGCTCGCTACGCCGGCTCATTGTTATTGGTATGTTTTGCGATGAGCCACAGTATTCATATTTGGGCTGATGCAAATTTGAAGTTTGACATTACTAAGCAAGATAATGTTTTACCCTTGTCCTACCCAACGACAGCAAAAAGTTTATTGGCAAAAAATGATTTACTTGATATTGAAAGTTACGAGCAAGCACATAACGTAAAGGTTAATACACAAAATGTAGATTACACGGCTCCAACACCAATTGCTCGCTGTGAAGACTTTACTGCTGCGACAGTCGATATTTTAGTGTTTAGCTCTGCACCTGCGTTAACTAATTTTGCTAAACAGCACAAAAATTTAAATAAAACAGAGCAGTTTTTACAACCCGTTCACCATCAAGATGTACTATTTAGCTTGATTTACGGTTTACCTGCATACTACAAGCCAGCCTTAATGACAGAGCAAACATTGCCGGTGTGGCAAAGTAATCGTCGTAGTATTAGTGTCAGTGGCTTTGATGATTATAACTATATCAATAATACAACAGCGGGTGATGCAGCAATTCGTATCATTAAAGCCGATGAAAACACTGCGCTTCGAGAGGGAGTCAATCAAGTATTTGCATTTAGTTTAGCCGATGTTGATCACGGTATTGTGAGTGCTTCATCTTTATACAGCACGGATAGAAAAGTAACCCGCACTGAAGGCTTGATCCAGCCAAGCGATTTAATTGCCACAAGCGTTGGCCAATATTTAAATTGTGCTGATATCGCAAAGCAAAGCATGCTAGGCGTTAATCTGTATAACAAAAAAGGCGATATGGGCGTTAATTATTCGCAAGGCGTATTTATTGCCTATAAGAAAGACCGTATTACATTAATTGATTCTGATGGTAATTATAAAAATATCTCTGCTGCTCAAGGCTTTTCAATAGAGCAAGGTTTAGATATTCCGTTTTTAGCACAAAGCATTAAAAAGCTAAAAACCTTTACCGAATAACTGCCACTGGCAATTTACCCAAGTTAGGTTATAGTTTTTGTATATGATTATGCCCTAACTAGGGAAGGCTAGCGTAATGAAACTGTGTACTCTTTTCGTTATTTTTATTAGTTTGCTATTTGTTGCTGATCAGGCGGCTTCCGCAGATCAATATTACAAGTGCGTAACCGACAGAGGTACTACTTTTAGCCAATTTCCCTGTGGCGGGCAGGCAACGCAACATAAAATAGCAGTGTCGCCCAACGTCACTCCGGCCAATGTAAATCATGTCAAAGCGCTTAATTCTCTTGAGCGTGAACAAATTATTCGTAATCTCAACGCTGAGATACGCAGCGTTAAATATAAACTCGCCATTTTGAGTCGTGACCGTGATCGCGCTGAATACGAGCAACTGCAACGGCTTAATCGTTTAATGAGTGATGATGATAAAAAAAAGCTTAGTAAAGAGATAAAAAAGCAGCTAAAAGTGATCAATAAAACGTTTGCCAAAAACACCAAAACGACCAACAAACAGCTCTCTGCACTCGAAAAAAAACTGAAACGTTATGAATAAACTATTGGGTTTTACCAATATTTAGCATACTCTTAACATGTGTAGAGCATATACTCTACAGGTCATTTTGGAGTACCCGTTCATGCAACCACAAAACATTGCCGAGCTAATTTTAAATGGCTTTAAAAAGCATTATAAATTATTTCAGCAGATCACCGCACAAGCACCTCTGGCATTTGCAAATAAAAACTGGACAAAAATGCACGACATTAGTCGCTTGCGGATCACTTATTACGATGATCGGGTTAACGAAACCACCCAGCAACTACAAAATCAGCAATTAGCCAATCAACTGGATGAATCACTCTGGCTGCAAACAAAACAAATCTACCAGCACTTTTTAACGTTTCATCCACAAGCAGAATTAGCCGAAACATTTTATAACTCTGTGTTTTGCCGCTTATTTCATCGACGTTATTTTAATAATGATTTTATTTTTGTAAAAGCCACCTTAGCAGATGCCCCTGCGCTTCCTGTAGAAGCAGAATACCGCAGCTACTTTCCTGTTGTAGACGGCTTAAAGCCCACTATCCGTAAAATAATTAATCAATTTGATTTTAAAGCCGATTTTGTTAATTTAGAGCGCGATATACGACTTTTAGTAAAGGCGTTTTATAAACAAGCACCCGACACCCATCACCGTGCGTGGCAAATGCGCTTTGACATATTACAAACGCCGTTTTATCGCAACAAAGCAGCCTATATTGTCGGCCGTGTGGTATCACAAAGTGGTGTGCAGCCATTTATTATTGCGGTGTTACATCATCAAGAGCAAGGTCTGTATCTCGATGCTTTACTGACTAACTCATCGCAAATGCGGGTTATTTTTGGCTTTGCTCGCGCTTATTTTATGGTTGAAACCCACGCTCCTTCCGCATTAGTTCGGTTTTTAAACCAACTAATGCCCAACAAAACCTTAGCAGAGCTTTACAATGCCATTGGCTTTCATAAACAAGGTAAAACCGAGTTCTATCGCGAGTTTTTAACCCATTTACAACGCTCCAGTGATGATTTTGTGATTGCCCCTGGCACACCGGGCATGGTGATGATGGTATTTACCCTACCTTCATTTGATTATGTATTTAAAATAATTAAAGACAAATTTGGTGAAAGTAAACCATTTGGCCGCGATACCGTTCTCAAACGCTACCAATTAGTTAAAAGCCATGATCGGGTTGGTCGTATGGCAGATACCATAGAGTATTCTAACGTCGTATTCCCTGTTGCGCGTTTTAACGCTACATTGCTTGCACAGCTTAAACAAACTATTGGTTCATCAATGATCATCGAAGGCGACTTACTGATCATCAAACATATGTATATTGAGCGACGCATGACGCCACTGAATTTATATTTAGAAAAAGCTAATACTGAAGATGCCGCTGTTGCCATTGCAGAATATGGCCAAGCACTCAAGGAAATGATCGCCGTTAATATTTTCCCAGGCGATATGTTACTTAAAAACTTTGGTGTCAGTAAACACAAACGCATTATTTTTTATGATTATGATGAAGTGCAATATTTAACAGACATGAACTTTAGGGCATTGCCTAAAGCAAAAAGTTATGATGACTACTTAACCAATGAGCAAAGTTACTCTGTGGCACCACAAGATGTATTTCCAGAGCAGTTATGCACTTTTGTAATGCCAAACCCGCAATACAAAGCAGTTTTCAGCCAAACACATCCAGAACTATTAGACGTCGCATTTTGGCAGCAAGCGCAACGAAATATAAAAGCAGGGGTCGTTAGCCATATCTACCCTTATCCAGCAGCGCAGCGTTTTATCCATCAATGGTAGACGAAAGGACACACAATGAATATCAGTAAAATAGATTTAAACTTACTCGTTTATCTCGACACCTTATTACGCGAATGTAATGTTACTCGCGCCGCAAACCAGCTTAGCATTACACAGCCGGCAATGAGTAATGGTTTAAAACGTTTACGTAACCTGTTTAACGATCCGATCTTAGTACGCACCAGTGATGGTATGGTGCCCACTGAACGAGCTATTGAATTGCAGCCGGTGATCCGTGGCATCTTAATGACATTAGAAGAAACGCTTGCACCAAACCGTGAATTTGAGGCCAGCCAAAGCAAACGGGTATTTAGGATTATGGCCAGTGACTATGCTGCCAGCACCTTAGCACCTAAGCTACTGAGTAAATTACACGATGAAGCGCCGGATACCACACTCGATATTCTCACTCCAAGTGATGTTACTTTTCATGATGTAGAAAACGGTAAAGTTGATATGGCAATAAATCGTTTCGAAAACCTACCGCAGTCGTTTCATCACAAACGTATTTGGAAAGATAGCTTTTGTTGTTTAGTAAAAGCTGACAACCCGATCATTGAAAATTTTAGCCTCGATAGTTATTTAAAAGCTCGGCATATTTGGGTAAGTAAAACAGGTTTTGGTGTCGGGGTTGGTATGGATCCTAAAGACGTACAAAAACTTGGCTGGGTTGATGAAGCGCTCGCCCACTTTGGTAAACACCGAAATATTGCCACATTCACCCGTAATTACCACGTTGCAATACATCTAGCGAAAGAGAAGAACCTGATTGCGACACTCCCTTCAAAAGCCGCTAATATTTATTTAGATGATCCCGGTTTGCAAATTCTGGAGCCTCCCTTCCCTATACCACCATTTGAGTTAGATATGATTTGGAGCCCATTACTTCACAGAGATGCCAGTCATATTTGGTTACGCCAAAAAGTAGCCGAAGTTGCAGATGAATTAAAGTAACGCTCTTACAAAAGCCCTGTAAAATTTGCTTACTGGTATTTTCAAGTAAGCAAACATCAATTTAAAAGTATTAATAATCATGATGTTAAAATAATTTAAAAATGGAATGGCAATTGCTTTAAGTTACTTGAACTTTAATATTCATTTAACTTAAAGAGGTCAATATTATGAATGCCCAGCAAGGAAACGAAGTAAATCATATCACTGACATTATCCAAGTAATGAACAGCGGCATCGACTTTTATGAAAAGGCGCAGGAAAAAGTACAAGATCCAGCCATTGGTGCGCTATTTCAGCGTATGATAGACGCACGTAAAGTCAGCGTTGAAAACCTACAGCCTTACGCTATTAATCAGCAAGGTGAACGAGAAGATGGTTCGTCTTTTGCTGTTGAAGCTCGCCGAGCATATACCGCACTGATCACAAAATTTAGTGCCAACAACGATCAAATTTATCTCAAAGAGCTTGAAGAAGTGGAAGATAAAACACTTGAAGAAATTAAAGCTGCCATGAAAAAACCACAACCGCACGATTGTGAAGCCGCCCTCGCTAAAGTATTACTGACCATGCAAAGCTGTCATACGGAAATGAGCCGTATGCAGAAGCATTAACCACAATGCTTAAATGAAAGCCCAGCCACGCGCTGGGCTTTTTTATGCTCATAATTATAGTTAAATGATTTTTATAACAAAATAATGCAAATAATTAATAAAAATAGCATGTTTATTTAACCACAGCATGATTTTAATCGTCTAGGCTTATTAATAGGTACCTACTATCCCGCTGTGGCGCCGCAGCATTTTATCAAAAATAACAAGGTTCCATTATGAGAAATAAACAACATGTAAACCCACAAAACGCTGACGTTGATATGACGCCGATGCTTGATATTGTATTTATACTTTTAATATTTTTTATTGTTACAACTTCATTTGTAAAACCTGTGGCAATAGAGCTGCAACGGCCTGTAGATAAACCCAGTATTGATAAACAAACTAAAAGTGCTCATTTTAGTATTGACCAAAGCAATGCGGTGTATTTTGCGGGGCGATTAATTGACTTAAACCAAGTTACCACTAACCTTGCGATGTTTGCTGCGAAGTATAATATCGCCACAGTACAAATAGCCGCTGACGAAAACAGTACGCATCAAACTTTAATGACAGTAATGAATAATATCAAAGAGTATGATAACTACCACATCGCACTCACATCACACTAAAAGCAAAAAAAGGGCCAGACGGCCCTTCAAAACTAAATAACGTAGGAGAAGTTATTTTAGAATCGGTATTCAGCACCTACATAGTAGTAAGCACCGTTAAAACCAAATGGTGCTGAACGGCGTGAGTACTCAAATACACCGGTTGAACTGATAATAGTATTACCAGAAGCATCAACAATTGTGCCTGAGCGAGAATTACCTATGGTATTTTTATCAGGGTAAACGTCAAATAAATTGTTTGCACCAATATTTAGTGACAAGTTATCTGTGACAAAATAGTTTACTTTTACATCGGTAAGAATTTCAGCGCCGTAAGTCTGGCGACCGCCATCTTCAACCGTGTATTCGCCATAACGATTGAGCGATAAGTTTACCGTCCAATCTTCAAGGCGATATAATGCACTTAAGTTTACTCTGTCTTGTGGTTGCCATTCTTCGATGATTGAGGTTTCTTGCGAAGAAAATACATCTTCGACAGGGATCGTTTCCAAACCACTGCCCGCAGGAGTAAATAAATCAACCACATCGGTTTCAGTAAAGTTAGCCGCTAATGTAAAATCTAGGCTACCGCCTAAGCCTTCCGTGTTCCATGTCGCAACAAAATCCACACCTTGCGTTTCGGTATCTGCACCATTTAAGAAAAACTGCCCTGCACCTGCGCCAGAACTAACCAATGCAGCATCTAGCGTTGATGACAACCCTTTACCTAAACGGTTACTGATCACAATACGGTCGTCAATATCAATTGAATAATAATCAACGGTAACATTAATATTATCCGTCACGTTATACACAATACCTAAGCTCATGTTTTGTGACTTTTCTTCTTTAAGTTTTGGAATACCAATACTCTGTGCAAGCGTGCTGTCGTTTCTAAAAGTACCAACTTCTTCTGCAATTAGATCGCCATTAGGACCAACTACAAACTGGGTACTGATATTATTGAAATACAATTGCTGCATTGATGGTGCTCTAAAACCAGTACTCACCGCACCGCGCAGTGAAACGTCATCAGTCACCGACCAGTTACCCGCTAACTTAAAGTTAACCGTATCACCAAAGCCTTTGTAGTTATCGTAACGCAGTGCGCCAGAGATAATTACATCATCAATAATGTAAGTTTCAGCATCAAGGTAAAACGAAATCACATCACGTGATTCATCCACAGAAGATTCCGGCGATGAACCACCAAAACCTTGTGTACCACCTGCTGCATTTTCGCTGCCAATACCACCGCTCATACCATCGTAAATATTAACACCATTATTAGTATCATAATCACGGTAAGCGTATTCACTGCCTTCTAAAATACGATATTCATCGGTGCGAAGCTCGGCACCCATTGCCAGTGAAAAATTATCATAATCTTGTGTAAAATCAAGATTGATTGTTTGCAGTGATAACTCCATGCCATACGCATACGCTTGGCGAGGAATAGTGGCACGAATATCATCAGCACTTAAACCTTGATCATAACGTAACAAATTAGCGTATGAACCATTGATAGTGTCACTAGTGGTATAATCGATGCTGTTTTCACCATAGGTGTATGACAGGTCAAGACTAGAGCTATTATCAAACTCTTTTTTAAAGCCAAAGTTATACGAGATATCATCAATGGTGGTGTTGATCATTGGCAAAAAGCCCATCGGGATCACCGCATCACCATCTTGTAAAACTGGGTTGCCATCAGCATTGGCATTATGACGGAAGAACGCCGCTGATTCATTATCACGAGTTGAATAAGTAATAAAGCCATAGAGCTCACCACCAGCAAGTTCATAACCGGTATTCACCGTTAAAGCAAATTGTTGCGAGTCTGCATCACCAATTCTAAACGTATCACGTGGTGCAGTCAGCTCACGAGGATCGCCCGCTAACAGCGTGCCATCATCAAGCTCTGTGCAACCATAAAACTGGCAAGAGCCATGTAAACCGGCACGATTTGTAGGTGCACGGTCGCGGTAGTTGATAGTGGTATTTAAATAACCATCATCGCCTAAAGCAAAGCCTTTATTAAAATCAACCGTAACGGTTTCGCCATCACCTTCAGAATACTGGCCATAATTAACCGCGGCTTTACCGCCTTCATCAGCATCTTTTAATACGATGTTGATAACACCCGCAATCGCATCTGAACCATATTGCGCAGCCGCACCATCACGTAATACTTCGATACGTTTAATTGCAGCAGCTGGGATCGCATTCATATCTGTACCTGCGGTACCACGACCTACAGATGTATTAATATGGATAATGCTGGCTTGGTGACGACGTTTACCATTGATAAGTACTAATGTTTGATCTGGCCCTAAGCCACGTAAAGTAGCAGGTCGTAGTGCATCAGTACCGTCACTGATCGATGAACTTGAAAAGTTAAAAGACGGTGCGATAGCTTGTAACATACGGCCGACTTCTGTTTGTCCGGTATTTTCTAGCGCTTCAGCACTTAAAATATCAACAGGTACGGGTAAGTCTTCGACCGAACGCCCTGCTACACGGCTACCAACGATGGCGATTTTTTCAATATTTTCTTGAGCGGCTTGTTCTTGTGCATTAGCAACTTGGCTATTGGTTGCCATTAAAAGTGGTATTACAGCAGCACTGACCCCTGAAAGCTTTCTCATGTTGTTATCATTCCTATTGATTTGTTTGAGTTTTATACTCAGTAAACCATTTTGATCAACAACCGCATCGAGTTCAGTATTTTTCAGCATTGTACTAAGCGCTTCTAACTGAGTGTAATAACCATACACTGATTGAGCTTGGTATTGTTTTGCTAAATCAAACGAAAAAACCACGGTTTGTTCTGTTTGTTTTGCAAACTCTATCAATGCTTGATCTGCTCGCTGCGCTTTTATATCAAATTGTACCATCTGTGGATTTGCAGCCTCAGCCTGAACTTTTAGGCTAAATACTAAAGGTGCTAATACAATTAACCCACAAATTGGATACGTTTGGTTACTGCGCAACTTATACAAACAGTTGAGAAAGAATAATCCGCTATGCAATCCTATTTTTTTATTAATTATTTTTTTACTTTTTATATTTACCATTGTAACTTCTGACACTTTAAATCAAAGAGCAAGCATAAAGCTTAGCTGTGATCACCGTGTTTTAGGCTTACGATATGTTCACCTAAACGTTCATGCTCAATGGCTAAATTGATGCGCAGGCTATCAAGTAAACCGATAATATCACCGGCTTTAAACACCCCAGCCACTTTTAAAGAAGCTAATGCAGGATCAGCAAGTTCAAAACGCGTTGCGGTATAGCGACTCACTTCTTGCAGTGCTTCGCTTAACGACTCGCCATTAAAAATTAGCATACCTTGTTGCCATGCTAGATCCCGTTGTACATCATCTTGTGTTAACCGTTTGATTGGCTTGGTAATACTTTCTTTAATTAATGCTTTTTCGCCAGAGATAACAATACTAGCATTAATTTTTTTCACACTGTCTGTATCATTACTAGCACTTTGTAATTGTACAAAATCATCAGCATTTACGGCAACCGAAGGATCCGTGATCATCACTTTACCCTCAGTAACAACCAGCTCAAGATCCGATGCTGCATTACGTTGCACATTAAAAACAGTCCCCAGTGCGGTAAATGACTTATCGCCTGCCATCACCGTAAATGGACGTGCGGCATCTTTAGCAACATTAAAACGTCCTTCGCCTCGACTTAAAATCAGTTGTCGGCGGTTTTTTGTATACGCAACTTCTAATAAGCTATTGGTATTTAATTGCACAATCGTACTATCTGGTAGCACAAACGTTGCTTGCTCACCGACTTTAGTACGGTAAATTTTACTGTACTTGGCTTGTTCTTGTGGTGTTGTTGGCCACTGCTCAATACCAACAAATATAAAGCTGGCAACTAGCAATGCGGCAAAGACACTTGCCGCAATCGAAAAATTAATTTCTCTGCGGGCAGGCTTATTGATGCTGTTTTTATTGGGAAATAAGCTACTCAACTCATTTAATACGCTCAGTTCATCCCATAACTGGGCTAACTCAAATACCGCATCTTGATGGGCTTTATTTTGTTGCACCCAGTGCTGAAATTGCATACGTTCTTGCTTTGATAAGCCCCTATCCATAGCACTTATCCAACGACTGGCATCTGCTTGAATAGCATCTTTAGACGAAAATTGATGGATATTACTCATTTTCCCACCCTCCTGGCAGGTTCAATAGTGGCACTGCTGTGCTCACCTAACTGCTCATGTTGCTGCATGTAGCGCATAGATTGTAACAAACCTTTGGCAATATGTTTTTCAACCGTACTTTCACTTAACTTCATTTGCGCTGCGATTTCTTTTTGGCTCATGCCATATACTTTCTTTAAAATAAAACATTTTCGCACTGGCTGGCTTAGTTGCTCAGTAGCACGGCAAAACAATAAAAAGCGCTCTTTTGAGGTCACTTCATCCTCAAGCTGCATAGATCTCAACGACTGCTGATAATCATCAGAGGTATCTAATGAATCGCAATGCTGATTATCCCATTTAGCAATGTGGTTAAGCGCCAAATGCTTAGCAGTCTTTAGCATATAACTGCGTGTATATTTAATATCTTGTTTTAAATCAGCTTGATAGCTCTTAACAAAGGTTTCTTGTACTATATCTTCCACGTCATCTGGTTGAACAATGCGCGAAACAAAACGTCGCAACTGTGAAGACAGATCAATAAATGTTGTAGATAATGTCGGCTTGCGCGTCATTATTAACTTTACCCTTGCTATTATTATTACGCCTAGGGTACGAGTTTTAGCGCCAATTACAAGGCAATTTGTTAATTTTGTGGTTATTAAAGCTGTTTCGCTAACAAAGCACTTACAGCACTTCATAATTAAGCTATTGTCATACAAAGTAATGACTTCATTACTTTATAAACAGCTTTACAGAATATCTAAATTCTAAGGTATCAAACTACTTTGAGCTTTAAAAAATACTGAAAAATAAACACGAGCCTGTACCTGTAAAAATTTAGGGTATACACTCGTATTTAACTAAGCTATACGGATTAAGCACCACGTAAGCCATGCTTTTAGCTTATAAAACATTATAAATTATTCATACTTAACAATTGGAACTGTGGAGTAACCATGCGTCTGTCTTTCGCACTATCAAAATTATCTTTATTCTTATTTACTTCGGCTTCGCTGTTTCTACAAGGTTGTAGTGAAGCACCTAAAACTGAGCAAGCAGCAATGCATCCAGCAGCTGTGGCAACAACTATAGCAACCTATGAAAATGCCCCATTCACTATTGAACTACCGGCAACCTTATCAGGTTCTAAAGAAGTTCAAGTACGTGCCAGAGTAACGGGGATCCTAGAATCTCGTAACTTTGATGAAGGCCAGACAGTTAAGCAAGGTCAGTCACTTTTCACTATAGATTTAGCCCCTTACCAATTGGCGGTTGAAAGCGCGCAAGCTGCTCTTAATGGTGCAAAAGCATCTTTAGTGCAAGCCGAACGTGAAGTGAAACGATTAGCCAAACTACGTGCTGAGAAATCAGTCTCACAACGAGATTACGATAACGCCAGCTCCACCCAAGATATTGCTAACACGACGTTAGAGGCCGCGAAAGTTGCATTAAAAGAAGCCCAACTGAATTTACAATATGCGCAAGTAAAAGCGCCTGTCGCTGGAGTAATGGGCCGTGAATTTGTGTCGGTAGGCACTTTTGTATCAGGTCCCGATCTATTATTAACGCAAATTACCCAGTTTGACCCTATTCGTTTACGATTTGGTATTTCTGAGCGTGAACAATTACAAATGCGTCAAGATGTTGCAAATGGCTCTTTAACGCTGCCAGAAAAAGGTCAGTGGCACACGAGCATTAAATTGCAAGACGGTTCACTCTCCAATAAAAGTGGCAAAGTTAACTTCTCTGATGTACGTATTAATCCAAATACCGGCACCAGCGAACTACAAGCAATTATCCCCAACACTGATTTTGAACTTCGCCCAGGTCAATTTGTGCGAGTGATGTTAAGTGGTGCGGTACGCAAAAATGCATTTGTAATACCGCAACGTGCGGTACTTGATAATGGCACTGGTAAATTTGTTTATGTAGTCGCTAAAAATGAACAAGGCGGCACGATTGCGCGCCCAGCTCCCGTTGAAGTAGGTGAGTGGATCCAAAAGCCAGATAATCAAGGTGATAAAAACTTTTGGTTGATTAAATCAGGCATACAGCAAGGCGATGAAGTGATCATCGATGGTATGGCAAAGATTTTCTTCCCGGGCATGCCAGTGGCCGTTAACAATGCAACAAACAACGTAAGCGCAGAATAGGCGCAGGGAGTTTTATGTTTTCTCGTTATTTTATCGACAGACCTATTTTTGCGTTTGTGATCTCAATTGTTATTGTGCTGGCGGGCCTGGCTGCCATGCGCAGCTTGCCGATCGCACAATACCCTGAAATTGCCCCACCCGTTGTGCAAGTGACAGCAGCCTATCCGGGTGCGTCGGCTGAAGTACTCGAACAAACCGTAGCCGCGCCGATTGAAAATGCGATTACCGGTGTTGAAGGCATGATGTATATGTCTTCAACCTCGACAAGCTCTGGTGCAACAACCATTGAAATAACGTTTGAAATTGGCACCGATATTGACCAAGCAGCAGTTAACGTCAATAACCGTGTAAAGCAAGTTGAAGCTCGTTTACCTGAAGAAACACGGCGCCAAGGCGTGGTGGTGCAAAAAGGTTCATCGAGTTTTTTGCAAGTTCATGCGTTTTATTCACCGGACGGCACTCGTGATAGTCTATGGACTTCAAACTATGTCACCCTGAATATTTTAGACCGTATTAAACGTGTTCCTGGTACAACGAGCGTACAAATTTTTGGCGCGAAAGATTACGCCATGCGTATTTGGCTGCGCCCTGATGTAATGAGTCAGCTCGGTGTTACTGTTGAAGAAGTCGCAGGGGCAGTTCGCAGCCAAAACTCTCAATATGCAGCAGGTTCGATTGGTGCAACCCCCACTTCACAATCAGCGCAAGAGCTGGTTTACAGTGTTACCGCTCAAGGGCGTTTATCAGAGCCTGAACAATTTGAAGAAATCATTATTCGTTCAAACCTTGATGGCAGCAGCTTACGTTTAAAAGACATTGCCCGTGTTGAACTTGGTGCAAAAGATTATAACTTCAGAGGCACTATCAACGGCAAAGAAGCAGTACTATTAGGTATTTTCCTACAACCTGGTGCCAATGCACTTGATGTAGCAGCAGAAGTTAATGGCGTATTAGCAGAGTTAACTCAGCAATTTCCCACTGGACTTGCTCACTTAAATTCGTACGATACCACCCGTTTTGTTGAAGTCTCGATCCGCGAAGTAGTGAAAACACTACTTGAAGCAATGGTGCTGGTTTTCTTAGTGGTGTTCTTATTTTTACAAAATTGGCGCGCCACACTGATCCCAACTCTTGCCGTACCGGTGTCATTACTTGGTACGTTTGCTGGCATGTATATGCTTGGTTATTCTATTAACTCATTGACTTTATTTGGTATGGTACTGTCTATTGGTATCGTAGTGGATGACGCCATAGTGGTACTTGAAAACGTAGAGCGTATCATGCACGAAGAGCATGTGAGCGCCCATGAAGCCGCAATAAAAGCGATGAAAGAAGTATCAGGACCTGTTGTTGCTATTGTTCTAGTACTTTGCTCAGTGTTTGTGCCAATTGCATTTCTAGGTGGCTTAACTGGCGAACTATTCCGTCAGTTTGCGATCACCATTTCAATTGCTGTGAGCTTATCTGGCATAGTTGCACTAACAATGACCCCTGCTTTATGTGTGCTTATTTTAAAACAAGAGCATAAACAAACCGCAAGCTTCTTTTTATGGTTCAACCGTGTATTTACTAAAATAACCAGTAAGTATGTGGGTGCTGTTGGTTTTATGGTGCGCCGTGGCGCATTAGGTTTATTGCTGATGATTGGTATGGTGTCAATTACCATTGGCCTTTGGAAAAGCACTCCTGGTTCATTAGTGCCTGATGAAGACCAAGGCTACTATATTTCAGCTATTTTCTTACCTGATGGCTCATCCCTTGAGCGTACAGAAAAAGTAGTGGCTGAAGTTATTAGCGCCGTACAATCTAATCCTGCCAATGAAAATGTGGTGGCATTTACAGGCTTTGATTTTATTGGCGGCGGTTATAAAAACAGTGCAGCCACCTTATTTGTAACCCAAAAACATTGGGATGAACGAGAGATTGATACTAAAAGTTTGGTTAATGAGCTGTTTATGAAAACTGCGCATATCAACGAAGCACTTGTTTTAGCGTTTAACCCCCCTGCTATTTTTGGTTTAGGGAGCACTGGCGGATTTGAATTTTATATTCAAAACAAAGGCGCAGGTGGCCCAGAAAAACTGCAACAAGCCATGGGTTTAATGATGGCTGAAGCACAAAAAAGCCCTATTTTAAGTGGCCTACAAACGTTGTGGCGACCAAATGCACCGCAACTTAAAATTGATGTAGATCGTGAACAAGCCCGCGCAATGGGCATTGAAATTGACGATGCCTTTACAGCCCTTGCCGGCACACTGGGTACTTATTATGTGAACGACTTCAATAAGTTTGGCCGAGCTTGGCAAGTACTTATGTCAGCAGAAGCTGAATTTAGAATGAAGCCTGATGACATTGGACGAATTTATGTAAAAAACAGTCAAGGTACTATGGTCCCTATGTCTGCGTTTACTAATATTGAATATAGCCGCGGACCAGAAAATCTAAATCGTTATAATAACTTGCCTGCGGTAAAACTGCTCGGTAATGCTGCACCCGGTTACAGCTCTGGCCAAGCAATTGCTGAAGTTGAACGTATTGCAAAAGCAGTATTACCACCGGATATGACCTACGACTGGACCGGCTCTGCGTATCAAGAAAAACGCAGCTCAGGTACCACAGGAATTGCTTTAGGCCTTGCGGTGATCATGGTTTTCTTAATCCTTGCAGCACTATATGAGCGTTGGTCATTGCCACTCTCAGTGATGCTAGCATTGCCATTTGGAACCTTTGGCGCATTGGTATCAATCTGGTTAGTAGGCATGACTAACGATGTGTACTTCCAAATCGGCTTAGTGACCTTACTTGGTTTAGCCAGTAAAAATGCCATTTTGATTGTTGAATATGCATTGATGAAACATCAACAAGGTTGGAGCGCAAGCGCTGCAGCACTTGAAGCTGCCCGCCTTCGATTTAGACCCATCATCATGACTTCGATGGCCTTTATTTTAGGTGTAGTGCCATTAGTATTGAGCTCAGGCGCCGGTGCAGGTGCACGTCATAGCGTTGGTACTGGCGTTATGGGCGGCATGATGGCAGCAACCTTCCTTGCCGTGTTCTTTGTACCACTGTTCTTTTATTGGTTAACTGAGCGCAAACTTACTGAAAAACGCTCGCGAGCAGATTTATCCGATGAAATTGCAAGCCACCACAAGCGTGAACATGTCGACACCCAAGAGGGTAATTTATGATTTAAGCTCAGCTACAAAAATATAAGGGCAAACAGTGGTTTGCCCTTTTTTATGGTAATTTGATAACTAGCAATTTTATACTGTCGGCGCTACTATTAAACTATTGCGTCGAGGAGCCTTATGATGAATAGTGAAAAATTAACCGAGTTTGAGCAGTACTTTCAGATTGATGAAAGTAATCGAGTAAATTTATTTGCTGTTGACGATAGCAAAGTGCCTACTACCTTAGCGCAACTAGAAGCAGATATCCCACCGTTATTTAAATTGGCCAATGAGGTTAGTGAATTAGAGCAAAGCTCGTTAAGACCATTGCGTAGCCTTGGTGATTTGGCACAAGAGCTTGCCGTATTTTTACAAGCACAATCGCGTAAAATCGACTTGATCATGAGCCATATATTGGCCTCAGAGCAGCCCGAAGATAACGCCATTTATTGTGATAGCTACGGCGGTGGCGGTGTCAAACTAACCGATACAAAAGTCTACTCTATTGGCCAAGCATTTCGCACTAAATTATTTTTACAGCATGAAGCCTCTGCTATTTATTGTTACACCGAGGTAGTTGCAGTTAATAAGATTGACGATGAATACTACCAATACACCCTACTTTTTAAAGCCATCCGCGATACTGATCAAGAACTTGTGGTACGTGCTAGTTTACATGCACAAACCAGACAACTGAAAAAGCGTCAGCTGCTGCAACATGAAAGCGACAACTTTGATACCCAAGACACAACAGAGCCAACAAAACCAGAATAATATAGCTACTAGCAACCCTCATTTTGAAGTGGCTTGGCTATAGTTGAAATGCTAAACTAATAGCACCTTTGTTTGTTTATTAAATTCATGAACTTTAGACTTTTACCCGAATGGGCTGAGCAAGACGCCGTTATGCTCACTTGGCCACACCAAGCCACTGATTGGTGCGACAATTTAACCGCTGTAGAGCCTGTATACGTGCAATTATGTCAGCATATTTGTAATGCAGAGCAATTAGTGATCATCGCTCATGATGAAGCCTTAAAAACACACATTAGCCAATTATTGCGCAACAACGCTGTTGATTTGAGCCGCGTGCATTTTGTTGTTACTCCCTGTAACGATACGTGGGCACGTGATCATGGCCCATTAACCTGCGCCGCAGTTGCTGATAATAGCCAACTAAAAATTGTTGATTTTATCTTTAATGGCTGGGGTAATAAATTTACCAGTGAATTAGATAATAAAATTAATGCGGTACTAGTTAAACAACTTGCCGATACGCGCAATCAATACCAAGCGCTTGATTTGGTTCTTGAAGGTGGCGGTGTAGAGATTGATCAACACGGTGTACTATTGACCACCAGTGAATGTTTGCTTAATCCAAATCGTAATCCAGATCTAACCCAACAAGACATTGAACAGTGCTTGCGTGAACAACTTGGCGCCACCGACTTTTTATGGGTTGATCATGGCTATTTAGCTGGTGACGATACCGACAGTCATATCGACACTTTAGTGCGTTTTGCGCCCAATGATACCTTAGTGTATGTAAAGTGTGATGATAAAAATGACCAACACTTCAGCGCTCTTGATGCCATGGAAAAGCAGTTACAAGGTTTTAAAACAACAACAGGTAAACCTTATACCTTAATTGATTTACCATGGCCAAAAGCCGTATTTAATGATGATGGCGACAGGTTACCTGCCACCTACGCAAATTATTTAATCATTAATGGTGCTATACTTGTGCCTATTTATGCTGATGCCAATGACGAATTAGCCTTAGCACAAATTCAAACGGCCTACCCTGAGCATCAAATAATAGCCGTTAATTGCTTACCAATTATTCATCAATTTGGTAGTTTACACTGCATTACTATGCAATTACCCCGTGGATTTTTAGCTGGAGCATCATTATGAGCAGCCCTGCAAATTTAACCGTTGCCTTAGTGCAGCAAAGTAACAGTGATAATGCCGCACAAAACATGGCAAAATCAATTGCCGGTATTCGCGATGCCGTAAGCCAAGGCGCACAACTGGTGGTGTTACAAGAATTACATCGCAGTCTGTACTTTTGTCAAACCGAAGATGTTGATGTATTTGATTTGGCAGAGACTATTCCTGGCCCAAGTAGCGACACTTTAGCTGAGCTTGCAAAAGAATTAAGCATTGTTATTGTTGCCTCTTTATTTGAAAAACGTGCCACAGGGCTTTATCACAATACTGCGGTAGTGCTTGAAAAAGACGGCACAATTGCGGGTAAATACCGTAAAATGCATATCCCTGACGATCCAGGCTTTTACGAAAAGTTTTATTTCACTCCGGGTGATTTAGGTTTTGAACCAATTCAAACTTCTGTCGGCAAACTTGGTGTCTTAGTGTGTTGGGATCAATGGTTTCCAGAGGCTGCGCGTTTAATGGCAATGGCCGGTGCTGAACTATTAATTTACCCAACCGCAATTGGCTGGGATCCACGTGATGACGAAGGCGAGAAAACACGTCAAAAAGATGCGTGGGTAATATCGCAACGCGCACATGCGGTTGCCAATGGCGTACCCGTGATTAGTTGTAATCGTGTCGGTCATGAAAGTGATCCAAGTGGTCAAAGTGAAGGTATTCAATTTTGGGGTAACTCTTTTATAGCGGGTCCTCAAGGTGAACTGCTAGCAGAAGCCAACAACACTGATGAGCAACTGTTACTTGTTGAACTTGATCAAAAGCGTTCTGAAAATGTAAGACGCATTTGGCCGTACCTACGCGACCGTCGTATAGATCATTACCACGATTTAACCAAAATATATCGCGATTAAGAATAAATTAGCGCCTCAGTAGAGGCGCATTAAAGGAGTAGTAAATGGCGTTTGCGCAATGGGCAGCCTTGCCTTGGGTAAAATCTCAAAAAGATAAAATTCAATGGGGGCAACTCACTGGCAGTGGTTTAAGTATTGCCATTGCACAAGGGGTTAAACAACAAGATGGCTTAGTGCTTATTGTTACCCCTGATACACCCAGTGCACTGCGCCTTGAAACAGAGTTGGAGTGCTTGCTACCCGAGCATCCAGTAATGATATTCCCTGATTGGGAAACGTTGCCTTACGATCATTTCTCACCCCATCAAGATATAATTTCATCGCGCTTAGCCACCTTAAATACTTTAAAGAAAGAACAACAAAGTGTATTAATTGTGCCTGTGTCTACCTTGATGCTACGTACCGCCCCTGCTTCGTTTATTTATGGTTCAACCATTAATTTTAAAGTCGGTGATATTCTCGATACCCACAAACTTCGCAGTAACTTAGAGCAAGCAGGCTATTTGCATGTGCAACAAGTCATGGAGCATGGTGAATACGCCATTCGTGGCTCGATTGTTGATTTATATCCAATGGGCAGTCCGCATCCATTTAGACTCGATTTTCTTGATGACGAACTTGATACCATTCGTTTATTTGATGTTGAAAGCCAACGCTCGGATGAAAAAGTCGATAAAATTGAATTACTACCTGCTCATGAGTTCCCTACCAACGAAGCCGATATTGAACGATTTAGAATAAACTACCGTGAAAAATTTGGTGCCAGCTCATCGCAAGATTCCGTGTATATGCAAGTGACCAAAGGCAATTGGCCTGCTGGTATCGAATATTATATGCCGCTGTTTTTTGAGCAATTAGCCACTATCTTTGATTACCTGCCAGATACTGCAACAGTGATGCAACTAGGAGATTTAGAAGATGCTGCGGAGCATTTTTGGCATGATATTAATGTGCGTTATGAAAACCGTCGAGTCGATCCACTGCGCCCGTTACTTGAGCCAGTTGCACTTTATCAACCCATTAATGAACTGTTTGAAAATTTAGGCAACTTTGCTCGCATTCGGTTATCGCAAGCAAAACTCGCGACAAAAGCAGGCAATAAAAATCTAGTCACCAGCGAGTTACCCGCAATACGCATTGATCATAAACTACATGAACCCTATCAAGCATTTATAAATTATGTAGCAGCGCAAAAGAAACAAAAAGGCCGTATCTTACTGTCAGTAGAATCCGATGGTCGCCGTGAATCTCTGCTCGCTATACTTAAACCCAGCGGCTTAAAGTTTAAAGAGTTTTCATCATTCGATGAATTTGTAAATAGCAGTAGCGATGTTGGCTTAATTGTCAGCCCACTAGAACAAAGTGTAGTACTTGGTACAAAGCCCGCATTATCCATAGTTACTGAACAAGAATTACTTGGCATTAAAGTATCCCAGCGTCGCCGTCGTAAACATAAATACGAAGCTAGCCAAGATGCGCTCATCCGTAACTTAGCTGAACTTAAAGTTGGCCAACCGATTGTACACTTGGACCACGGTGTAGGCCGCTACCAAGGTCTGCAAACGATTGATGCGGCGGGACTGATCACTGAGTTTGTAACCATTACCTATGCCAATGAAGCAAAGTTGTATGTGCCAGTGTCAGCCCTGCATATGCTCAGTCGTTATTCTGGTGGCGAAGAAGCCAGTGCACCGCTGCATAAACTGGGATCTGATGCTTGGGAGAAAGCGAAAAAACGCGCGGCTGAAAAGGTACGTGATGTGGCCGCTGAATTACTCGATATTTACGCCCAGCGTCAAGCTAAAGCTGGTAATGCATTTGCCCTTGATGGTGCTGCTTATCGCGTATTTAGTGATGGGTTTCCATTTGAAGAAACTGACGATCAGCGTAACGCTATCGAAGCTGTGCTAGGTGATATGCAAAGTAAACAAGCAATGGATAGGTTAGTCTGTGGTGATGTAGGTTTTGGCAAAACTGAAGTTGCGATGCGCGCCGCCTTTGTTGCTGTAAACGACAATAAACAAGTAGCGGTTTTAGTACCAACTACCTTGCTTGCACAACAACACTTTGAAAACTTTAAAGATCGATTTGCCGACTTACCCATTGAAGTCGGTGTGCTGTCTCGCTTTAATTCGCCTAAAGAACAAAAAGACACCCTAGAAAAAATGGCTAAAGGTACCTTGGACATCGTCATTGGTACTCACAAATTGATCCAAGCCGATATTATATTTAAAGATCTTGGCTTGCTCATTGTCGATGAAGAACACCGGTTTGGGGTACGTCAAAAAGAGAAGATAAAATCACTGCGTGCCGATGTTGACATTTTAACACTCACTGCAACACCAATCCCACGTACATTAAATATGGCCATGAGTGGTATGCGTGATCTTTCAATCATCGCGACCCCTCCTGCAAAACGCTTAGCGGTTAAAACATTTGTTCGTCAACGCGATGCAGATTTGATCAGAGAGGCGGTATTGCGGGAAATAAAGCGCGGTGGCCAAGTATACTTTTTACATAATAACGTTGAAACTATTGACCGCGTGGCAGAAGAAATTAGTGAGTGGGTACCTGAGGCAAGCGTCGCTTCTGCCCATGGCCAAATGCGCGAACGTGATTTAGAACAACTGATGAGCGAATTTTACCACCAGAAATACAACGTACTTGTATGTACTACCATCATTGAAACGGGAATTGATATCCCCACAGCCAATACAATTATTATGGATAGAGCCGATAAACTAGGCTTAGCGCAGTTACATCAGTTACGGGGTCGAGTTGGTCGCAGCCATCATCAAGCTTATGCTTACTTATTAACGGGTAATCCTAAAGGGCTGTCGAAAGATGCTGTAAAACGCCTTGAAGCCATCGAGTCACTGGAAGATTTAGGTGCCGGTTTTGCACTCGCAACCCACGATTTAGAGATCCGTGGTGCTGGTGAGTTGCTTGGTGATGATCAATCAGGACAAATGCAAACCATCGGCTTTAGCTTATATATGGAAATGCTTGAGCAAGCTGTGAAATCTCTTCGTGAAGGCAAAGAGCCTACCCTTGATAACTTGCTACAACAACAAAGTGAAGTGGACTTAAAATTAGCCGCTTTACTCCCTGAAGATTATATTCACGATGTAAATGCGCGACTAGGTATTTACAAACGGGTTGCCAGCTGCGCTAACCTAGATGATATGGACGAATTACAAGTTGAGCTGATTGATCGCTTCGGTCTGCTGCCTGATGCAACTAAAAACCTATTTAGTTTGCAGCAACTGAAACTCAAAGCCAGCGAATTAGGCATCAAAAAAATTGAAGCAAATCCAAAAGGTGGCTATTTTGAGTTTAGTCAACATACTAAGGTTAACCCTAGCTTCATTATAGGTTTGATACAAAGTGCACCTAAGGTGTATAAAATGGATGGTGCAAATAAGTTGCGCTTTGCGATCAATGAAGCGAATGCCCGCGAACGCTTAAAAATGGTCACTGCAATGATTGCGGATTTCGAAAAAAAGGTTAGCCATTAATGTTGCTTAAAAAATCTCTTATCCTACTATGCTGTGTATTTAGTAGCACAGCATTTGCAGAACGTTGGTTTGAAGTAGAAATACTGATATTCAAACAGCGCCCAGCCCCTTATTTGCAAGAAGACTTTAGCTTAGCTAAAGAACCAATTAACGCTAAACGTAGCATTGATTTACTGACACCACTTTATATTGAACAAGCTAAGCAGGAATGTATCAACGGCGACACTCGCTTTAATTCACAGTCGTTAACCGATTCTGTGATTGGTGTAAACCGCTCTAATTTGTGCGATAACAACATCGATTACCTGCGCAGTTATTCAGTGTTACCACTGAGCCCATTAGCGCCTGTTAAAGATGATATGGAGCAAACCTACTTACTTGCTCCCGAACAGCTACAATTTACATCACAGCAACAAGAACTACTGCGTAAAGGCCTCAAACCTATACTTCACACCGGGTGGCGTTTTGAAGGGGCGAGCCAATCTCGTTCTGAAAGTATTAAACTGTTTGGTGGTAAATTATTGCACGCACCTGTGATTGCGCAAACGCCACAGTATACAAATAATGACTTTATTAGTTTAGTCAGTCCTAATCAGTTCATAGCCCCTGCAATTGAGCAAAATGCAGATAAGTGGGAATTAGATGGCACTTTTAATATTTATTTGCGCCATTATTTATTTATTAATGCCAGCTTTGACGTAAATGAAATCCAAGTAACTGGTGAAATCCAACACGCTCGGTTCTCACAATTCAAACGTGTGATAAGTGGCGACATTCATTATTTTGATCATCCAAAAATGGGCATGATTGTACAAATTAGAAAATTTAACCACTAAATAAAGGAAGATGACCGAATGAAAAAACTTTTAATTATTGCTGCAACATTAAGCCTAGCAGCTTGCTCAAAAGTAAACTTAGATAATTACGAGAAAATCGAAATTGGCATGGACAAAACTGCAGTAGAAGCAATTTTAGGAAGCGCTGATAATTGTGTAGAAAAAACCCTACACACAAATTGCACATGGGGCGATGACAGTAAAAACATTGAAATAACCTTGGTATCAAACAAAGTATCTTTGTATAGTAAAACTGGTTTAGAAAAATAAACCATTGCAGTAGGTAGTAACGATGTTGCCACCTACTGACAGTTATTACCACCAATAGACAGGATAATGACGCTTAGGGTTACGTGATAAATTATTAACTAGCAACCCAACTAACAGCATAATTGTCGTACCAAACAATACAGGGCTTACGACATAGTAATAACCTAGCTGTTGTATACCGCTACCACCAATAACCGCAATCAAAGCAGTAGCGCCACCCGGTGGATGCAAAGTACGCGTTAAGTGCATAACCGCAACTGATAGTGAAACAGCCAAAGCACTTGCCAACATTAAATCGGCAGTTAGCAGTTTTGCCACAGTAACACCCACCAACGCACTGAGAACATGACCGCCAATAAGATTACGCGGTTGAGAAAACTCTGCCAATGGCGCACCGTAAACAAGCACAGCAGTTGCACCTAAAGAACCAATTAAAAATAAATTAGTTAACGGATCAAACTGTAAGCTTTTGCCAATTATTGCAACTAAATAAATGCCTAAAAATGACCCAATTAAAGACCAGATGATTTTACTCATCGGTTTACGTGGTGGACATTGACTGGTTGCGGCCATCCTGGAAATCAGAAAGCGCATATCACTCCCCCTCAAGCTGTGTAAAAAGAGGGAGATAATACCTGATAGATAAGAAAATCGACGACAACATTTATTCCATTTCGCTATAAATCAGTTCAATGCTAACTATTTTACTTCTATTTAAGGTGATTTTATAACGCTGGTACTTTATCTCTTCGTCATTTTGATATGAAAGCACTACATTTAGTTGATAGCGCCGCTCCACACTTTGTTTAGATATTTTATTATTATCAAGATGATACAGTTTACCTTCGCCTTTTTTTAAGTTCCGCGCAAACGCCGCTAAACTAAACTGCAAGGTCTGTTGCAAGCTATCATAACCAGGTAAGAACTCTTTTGCATTAACCCGTATTTCACTGGCAAAGTGCAGCCATTGCGCTGCTTGTTTATTTTGTTGACGTCGTTTTGAAAATATTTTTCGTACATCCTCTGGAATATGTTTAAAGCGTGTATATTCAAGCCAGATGTATTGTGTAGCTATTTTATCTTTGGTAACACTATTTCGAAATTGAAATCGCCATTTTGGGCGCCCTTTCACAATAGCACGCCAAATAACTCGTGTTATGTCTTCTTTAAAAATTTCTCGCATCCCGTAAATAGCGCCCAAAATGATCACTAATGTTGCAGTCACTTCGGTAAATGAGATCCGCGCATTCAGAACCACAACCATAACAAGCGCCATTATAATCGCTGTAACGGTTCCTTTAACCAATCGTTTTAAATAACTATTAAGGTAACGAGTATTACGATTTAACACCACACCATGCTCAATCAAACGCTGTAAAAGACGCATCTTATTGGTGATCCGGTTTGCATCCTGAAGGGTTGATTCCGAGTTATATTGCAGCTCATGTCGATAATTTTGCTCTGCTTTACAAAAATTCATCAGATCATTACGCTCTTTCGCGTAATCACTGCTACGTGGCCCTTCGTCAAGTAATTTTAAAAACGACTGCTCAATATGCCAACTCAGATAGTTATCTGCATTGGTATAAAACGAGATCAGTTTTTCATCATCAGGTGTGTAACGCCTTAGCTTTTTAAGTAAGCTTTGACTTTGTTCACATAATTCAATAGCGCGCTGATAAAACTCATCAACTTCTTCAATCTTTAATGTATCTTTGATATCAGTATCAATCGCTAGGCGGACTTGATAACAATACAAATTGAGGTTTTGCCGATAGTCTTGTTGTTCACCTTTATTTTTACTAACAAAGCGACTGCGCACTAAAGGTAAATGGATATTATTGGCGTTATACGCTAAATACGATTTGAAGTGGTTATTAAAATACGATTCTTCTGTTAACGTTTGCGGATTGATGCCCATTTCATTCGGAATAGAAAAGTACATATCAATGCGCTGTTCAGAGCGCGGGCTCAATTCAGGTTCAATTATAAAGGATAAGTTTTCATCCTGTTTTAGCAATCAGCTCTCCTAATAAGTAAAAAGATGCATCTAGTTTACTGCCACACTTTCATTTGTTCAATAAAAAAGGCCTAGTAAACTAGGCCTTCATAAGAATCCAATATTCTTACTAATTAGAATTTAACATTCACACCAGCGAAGAAACGACGACCCAGTACATCGTATGTGTACGGGTCAGTGTTTGAATCATTATTACCTGTGTAGTAAGGAGGTTGCTTATCAAATAAGTTGTTTACACCTGCAGATAATGCAACAGTTTCATTGATCATGTATGAACCACTGATGTCATGGTAGATAACAGTTGGTGTAGACGGCGCATAACACGTGTCTTTACCGATACATGAGTAACTATCCATACCAGAGATGTAACGAGCTTGATACTGTGCATCCCAGTTATCGCCAGCTGCATTTAGTGTAAAGTTAGACTTAAGATCTGCATAGCCACCAATGTTTGAAGTTATTAAACCAGCGTAATCAACAGTATCATCAAGAACAGTTACAACATACTCGTCTAGGTAAGTAGTGTCTAAACCTGCTTTCCAGTTAAGGCCTGCAGCTTCAAAGCTATATGATAAGTTTAAATCTACGCCAGACGTTTCCTCAGCACCAACATTTTGCAGCTGATTGTTGAAACTAATTCGACCTGTGCTATCCATGCCGATATTAGCTGACTGACATAATACAGAATCAGCATTTGCAGTTGTTGCTAAACATTGATCGACAATATATTGCTCGTTAACTGATGCAATCGCATTATCAATCTCAATTTTGTAATAATCAATTGTCATGCTGAAGCCGTCAAACCACTCTGGCTCGAATACGATACCTGCTGTGAAAGTATCCGCTTCTTCAGGAGTAAGTAATGAGTTACCACCTACTGTTACTTCAGCTTGATCTTGTGCACCAGGGAAAGTTACACGTTCAAAAGAAGGTGAATTACCTGAATAAAGCTCAGAAACGGTTGGTGCTCGGAATGCTGTAGATACTACACTACGGAACATTAGTTCGTCATTTGCTTTCCATGTTAAACCTAGCTTCCATGTTTCGTCAGAACCAAATGTGCTGTAATCAAACGCACGGATTGCAGCGCTAAGCTCTACGTTTTGAGCAAATGGTGCATCAGCAAGTAATGGGATTGCAAATTCAACATACGCTTCATTTACGTCAAAGCCGCCAGCGGTTGGTTCAACCATAGGGTCATTTGCAAGGCCTTGCGCTGTTAGTGAATCTGGTGTGTACCATGCTTTCTCTTGACGGTGCTCAACGCCCGCAGCAAAAGCAGCATAACCTGCTGGTAATTCAAACATTTCACCTGATACAGATGCTGAAACTATAAATAACTGACTACCACCATTGTTTACTTCAGTGTAAACATTTTTACGGAAATCTTCAGATGTCCATGCAGCTTGATCAAGCGGGTTAAATGTACCTTCAGTGATTTGTTCTTGGATAGCACCCATATTGTGAAGGTTGGCTGTCTTATCAACAGAATCGTTACGACCGAAGTTAGCTGACACATCCCATGAGTAATCACCTACAAAACCTTCTGCACCAATTACCGCACGAACAGTGTCTACTGACTGTTCGAAATAACGAGGGCCAGTGTCTGACATACGACGCCCATAAGAGATATCATCACCATATGCGTAGTTTAATGTGTCAGTAATATATTTACCGTCTGCATCACGATCTGCAAGACCATCGCCATTGCGGTCAACTTTACCTACATAAGTTTGACCAAGTAATGAATCGCCCATATTTTCATTGTACTTGAAATCAAACCATACTGGCTGTGCAGCCATTTGCTGTTGCGACCAACGTTTTGTGTAGGTAAATTCCGTAAATACACGTGTATCGTTTGAAATTTCATAACTTGCAAGGCCAGTTAAGTTCAAACGCTCCATTGGCGTGTATAAGTAGCTATCTGGCGCAAAGTTATAAAGGTCTGAATCTGTATACGGATGGAGTCCACCAAGGCCGCCTAAACCATCATCGGTTGGGGCAAGACCTGAAGTAACAGGGTTACCATCAGCATCAACTGTTGAACCATCTTCATTTACATCACCAATTACACCACCTTGCCAAATATGGCCACCTGGGCTGTATGGAGAACCACCGTTACAATTTAGACCGTTAGCACCTTCTGCAATAGGACAACTTGAGAAATCACGATCTGATTGCTTTGCTTTACCACGGTCAGTGTACTGCATACCGATAACAATGTTACCTTTATCGAATGAAGAACCAACTGTAAAATCGAATGAACTTTCAGTTGCATCGCCTTCGCCTGTGATTGCCGAGTTGACGTTCATATCAAGGCCTTCGAAATCATCTTTTAGGATGATATTCACAACACCTGCAACCGCATCCGTACCATATACAGCAGATGCACCATCTTTAAGTACTTCTACAGATTTGATCATTGAAACAGGGATCGTGTTTAGGTCAACAGTTGATGCAGCGCCAGTACCTGAGGCAATCATACGACGACCGTTTACAAGTACTAATGTTCTACTAGAACCTAGTCCACGTAAATCAATACGTGCATTACCACCAGAACCATTGTTAACGCCAGGGTTTGTCATTGCACCGCCTGTGGCGGTCATTTTTTGTAATACGCTATCGATGCTTGTGGCACCCATTGCTTTAATATCATCTGCGCCAATTAATGTAACTGGGCTAGCGTTTTCCATATCTGAACGCTTAATGCGAGAGCCCGTAACTTGGATTTTTTCAATTGATTGGGCGCCATCTTCCGCAGCCACTGCTTGCATTGTTGAAAACATAGGGATAGCTGTAACTACAGCTAAACCGATAATAGATTTTTTCATGTGAAACCCTACTTGTTGGAGAAATACCTTGCTCAGGTAGCGCTCGTTTTATTTGAGAATATCGAGTCAGCGAGGGCAACTTAGGCGGACTTAACTGAATGAAATCTGAATGAGCGGTTAATAATTACCTTCGCAATTATTGATAAACCCGCAATAGGTACATTGGTTAATGAATGTTTCATTGTTAACTAGTTAATACACCTTATATTCAAACACTTAAGTGCGAAGAAAAACATTTTAAACATGTATGAAATCAAACTAATGGACTTTGTAATTATATGTAATTAACGTATAAAAATACCTAAATCAGAAAATTTCACAAGTTAATCACATCATTTTATTAAAACTGCAAAACTGACCAACAACTGCTAACCATAGTTATGCAATAATTTTGCGTATTTAAGCTCTATGCAACTTTTTTGATAGCAATATAGTGGGGTTTAGCTTTGTTCATTGCAGCTTAATGTCAAAATAAGGTGGTTTTATGCGCACTCTATAAATTTAACTGAAAAAATAAAAATTCAAGGCGAGACTTAAACTAGAAACCCTGATTTACAAATAGATACTCAACTTAATATTCAGCGTATTATTTCAGTAAATATTGCTTTGAAGTGTTTTGAACCGTTAAAGGATCAATTAAGAAATGGGTCCAGTGCATTGTTAATGCATTAAGTCAGCTAATACTTAGCAAATGAAGGTAACAAAAATAGCGTGTTTGGATAGGCAGAATAAGTGATAACGGACATTTGCAACTCTATGCCCTAAGCTTCGGATAGCAACTTTCTTAACCAACACTCCGATTTAATATGGATTAAACTGATATCAATAAGTCGCATCAAAGTAATAAAATACATGCTTAAGTTGACCCTGTGGATTTTTAACTTCGAGTGTCAATTTCCAGGTCATATTGCGCTCGGAACAAATACCAACCATACTTTGTGCGACTAAAATATCGTCAAGCGGCTCAAACAACACCGGAATATATCCCATATACATAGTGATGCCTTCAAGTTTTGCACTGTGAACTAACAATGAGCTTGGTAACGATAAATTTATCTCAAAAGGCGTTTCTGGCGTTATTTGTTGCTCACTCAACCAAATTTTTACCTGATTATCATACTCGCATAACTGATTTGGCTGACAGCTTGCACCTTGGCGTTGCTCTTCTATACTTAGCGATTGTGGGCCACATGCAATTAACAGGTTCAATACGCTTAAAAACACAACTAAAAGCTTAATTGGCATAATATTCCCTAGATAAAGTAAAGGCTGATACTAATCAGCGCAGTGTTAAAATACAACCACAGAACTAAATTCTTACACAAATGTACAAAAGTGCATCAAAAAATAACCAACTGCATGTGAAAAATTGATTGATGTCATAATTTTATGCAATTGACCTATCTTTTTTAGGCCAAAAATTTTATCATTTCCCCGCAAAAATAAGGGTTTCTCGAGTTTGTTTTCTGAAGCAGTCAAAGCTTTGAGGGTTTTTGATAACATACTTAAGAATAATAGTAGGCCCCACTTTATATAGTGGGTAATTCATTTCTAAACGCATTTATTGCAGCGGAAGCCAGAAAATGAGCCAAACAGTAGCATCACAAACTGAGTACAACTATAAGGTTGTACGCCAATTCGCTATTATGACAGTGATTTGGGGCATCGTTGGCATGAGTATTGGGGTTCTGATTGCTGCCCAATTAGCTTGGCCAGCACTTAACTTTGATACACCATGGTTAACATACTCTCGACTACGTCCGTTACACACGAACGCAGTTATTTTCGCATTTGGTACAAGTGCACTATTCGCGACATCATATTATGTCGTGCAACGTACTTGCCAGACGCGCCTTCTCTCAGACAAATTAGCCGCCTTTACATTCTGGGGTTGGCAGTTAGTTATCGTACTTGCGGTTATCACTCTACCTCTAGGTATAACAAGTTCAAAAGAATATGCTGAGCTTGAGTGGCCAATCGATATCTTAATTGCTGTAGTGTGGGTTACCTATGCGGTTGTGTTTATGGGCACCATAGCTAAGCGTAAAGTATCGCACATTTATGTCGCTAACTGGTTTTATGCTGGCTTTATCATTACTGTTGCAGTGCTTCACATTGTAAATAGTATGGCTGTGCCTGTATCGTTAACTAAATCATACTCAATCTACGCAGGTGCAGTAGATGCGATGGTTCAGTGGTGGTACGGTCATAACGCTGTAGGTTTCTTATTAACGGCTGGTTTCTTAGGTATGATGTATTACTTTGTACCAAAACAAGCAGGTCGTCCAGTTTATTCTTACCGTTTATCTGTTGTTCACTTTTGGGCTTTAGTATCACTTTATATTTGGGCAGGCCCTCACCACTTACACTACACTGCACTTCCTGATTGGACACAGAGTTTAGGTATGGTTATGTCAATCATCTTATTCGTTCCTTCTTGGGGTGGTATGATCAACGGTATCATGACGCTATCTGGCGCATGGCATAAACTACGTACTGATCCAGTACTACGCTTCTTAGTTGTTTCATTGTCTTTCTATGGTATGTCTACCTTTGAAGGCCCGATGATGGCGATCAAGTCTGTAAATGCCCTTTCTCATTACACTGATTGGACTGTTGGTCATGTTCATTCTGGTGCACTTGGTTGGGTTGCGATGATTTCTATCGGTGCTATTTACCACCTTATCCCAGCATTATTTTCTCAAGGTCGTATGTATAGTATTAAACTGGTTAACACACACTTTTGGTTACATACTGTAGGTGTTGTTTTATACATTGTAGCAATGTGGATTTCAGGGGTTATGCAAGGTCTAATGTGGCGCGCAGTAAATGCTGACGGTACATTAATGTACAGCTTTGTGCAGTCACTTCAAGCATCACATCCATTCTATGTTATGCGCTTCCTAGGCGGTGTGTTCATCGTGGTAGGCATGCTGGTTATGGCTTATAACGTTTACCGTACTATTTCTGCGAAGAATGATTCGTTGAAATTAGATGCGCAAGCACAGTTAGCATAACGGAGTGAGATGATGAGCAATAATAATTCACAAAACAAACATGAAATAGTCGAAAAAAATATCGGCCTTATGGCTATCTTGACTGTTTTTGCTATCAGCTTCGGCGCACTAGTAGAGATAACTCCACTGATGTTCCAAGATGATACAACAAAGCCAGTCGATGGTTTACGCCCACTAAACGCGCTTGAAATGGAAGGCCGTGATATCTATGTACGTGAAGGTTGTTATAACTGTCACTCACAAATGATCCGCCCTTTCCGTGACGAAGTTGAACGTTATGGTCACTACTCGGTTGCTGGTGAGTCGGTTTGGGATCACCCATTTCAATGGGGTTCTAAACGAACTGGTCCAGACCTAGCACGTGTGGGCAAACGTTACTCGGATGACTGGCATTATGCTCACTTAGTGAATCCACGTGCTGTGGTTCCTGAGTCAAACATGCCAGGTTTTCCTTGGTTAGCAGAGGATCGCGTTGATACTAGCCTTACTCTGAAAAAGCTTAAAATTTTCCGTGATACATTTGCTATTAATCCACAAAATCCAGCTCACCCTGGTTTAGGATATGGTAGTGATGAAGAACTAATCGCTGACGTTGCTAAAGTTGATGCTATGAATGACGGTAAGGGTGCAACAGAAATGCAAGCCCTCATTGCTTACTTGCAACAACTTGGCACGCACTTGAAGTAATTAATTATGGATTACGGAACATACAGAGGCATTTTAACTCTGGTAATTTTAGTACTATTTATTGTCATTGTTGTGTGGGCATATAGTAAGCGTAGTAAAACACGTTTTAAAGACGCCGCTAATGTCATCTTTGAAGATGAGAAAAAACATAATGATACAATCTCTAACGAGGAAAAGGGGTCTGAGAAATGACTAGCTTTTGGAGTATATGGGTTATTGTATTAACCCTTGCATGCTTATTTATCATTTTTGGATTACTAGTGTGGAATTTAACAAACTACACTGGTGTTAAAGAAGGTGAAAGCTGCGGGCACGAATTTGATGGTATTGAAGAACTAAATAATCCACTACCTAAGTGGTGGACTTACATGTTCTTTGCAACATTTGTATGGTCAGTTTATTACTTAGCAGCATATCCTGGCCTAGGTAACTGGGAAGGTATTGCTAAGTGGAGCAGTTCTAACCAGGGTATAACCTCTTTAGCTGAATCTAAAAAAGCAGTTGAAGAAGCTAAAGCGAATGGCGAATTTGTAAAGCTTGATGCGGAATATCGCGCTGCAGATGAGCGTTTTGGTCCTATTTTTGCGGCTTATGCTCAGCAAGATATTGAAACACTTGTTACTGATGAAAAAGCACTGGAAATTGGTCAGCGTTTATTTGCTCAAAACTGTTCACAGTGTCATGGTTCTGATGCTCGTGGTGGTCAAGGCTTCCCTAACCTAACTGATAAAGATTGGTTATATGGCGGCACGCCAGATAAAATCAAAGAAACACTTTTATATGGTCGTATTGCTGCAATGCCACCTTGGGGTGCTGCATTGGGTGAGCAAGGCGTTAAAGAAATGACTGCTCATGTACTAAGCTTATCAGGTCGTACCGTTAACCAGAAAGATGCAGCAGCAGGCGCAGCTAAGTTTGCAATGTGTGCCGCGTGTCATGGTGCTGATGGTAAAGGTTCAGTTGCACATAACTTACCGTTTGGTGCACCTAACTTAACTGATAACATCTGGCTGTATGGTGGTTCTCAACGTGCTGTTGAAGAAACACTTAATAACGGCCGTGCCGGTGTTATGCCTGCATGGAAAGATATTTTAGGTGAAGAAAAAATCCACCTATTAACTGCATACGTTTATAGTTTATCGCAAGATAAATAATTAAAATGTTAATGGGTTGTTTATATTTTAATGTTTTAATTCAATAGATTAATTAAGATCAAAAAAGCCTCCATCTGGAGGCTTTTTTTTAGTCTTTTCAATTTAAATCCTATAAAATGCCCTTATCGCAAAACAAATTAAGTGTATTTATGACCTCTACTCCTTGGTATAA
Organism: Pseudoalteromonas sp. SR44-8; assembly: GCF_014163635.1. Taxonomy (NCBI): domain Bacteria; kingdom Pseudomonadati; phylum Pseudomonadota; class Gammaproteobacteria; order Alteromonadales; family Pseudoalteromonadaceae; genus Pseudoalteromonas; species Pseudoalteromonas sp. SR44-8. The sequence continues at coordinate 34,040 of NZ_JACJDS010000013.1, read as the reverse complement.
AAATTTCTGGCCGTGGTTTTTAATCTTTTTTCCGCTAGTTGCCATCATTGGCTGTATTTCCCTCTTTATAACTGCGATCGGCAATGGCCCTGATATGGTGGTTGATGATTACTATAAAAAAGGTAAAGCAATTAATTTAGAATTGAGCAAATTTGATAAAGCCAAAGCGTTATATTTACATGGGGAATTAAACGTCGAAACAGACAAAGTAAGCTTTAAATTCAATAAAGGGGATACCAGTAATATCCATTCTTTAAAGCTATCGTTTTACCACCGTACAATCCAGGCCCATGATTTTAGTACTCATTTAACCCCTAATGCAAATGGTGAATTTACAGCAATTATTGATCCATATAGTGATGGTACTTATACTGTATTTATTGAGCCAATAGACGGTAGTTGGAAGTTAAAAGAAAACATCACTTTGCCAAGTAAGCAAAGTATTACCATAAGTCCTGAATATAAGTAGTAAAGCTATCATGTCTAATAACTGCTTTCATTGCCTTGAAAGTGTACCATCTGGTTTTAGCGCGACTGTTGTTATAGACGCAAGCGCACAACCGATGTGTTGCATTGGCTGTCAAACCGTTGCCGAGACAATTGTTGCTCAAGGTATGACAGATTATTATAAATTCAGAACCGTACGCGCTGGTAAAGTCGAACAGCTAGTACCAGAGCAATTAGCATTTATTAGCAGTTACGATAATCCAGATATTCAAGACGAGTTTATTTCTCAAACCAACGACATCAGTGAAGTGTTATTGACCGTTGAAGGGATCACTTGTGCCGCCTGTGCATGGTTGATTGAAAGGCAGCTGTTAAATATACCCGCAATCAAACGCGTTGACGTAAATACATCAACAAACCGTGCGATGATCCAATGGCATAAAGATCAGACACCACTAAGCGACATTATCAAATCGTTATTAGAAATTGGCTACAAGGCCTACCCGTTTCAAGTCGATATTGAAGCAAGTCAAAAGCAGCTAGTTGCCAAATCGTACATTCGCAGGCTCGGCGTAGCAGGCTTAATGACAATGCAAGTGATGATGTTTGCTTTCGCCATGTACTTTGGCATGTTTTCTGGCATGGAAGAAAGCTTTGAACAGTATTTTCGATGGATCAGCTTAATACTCGCTTCACCGGTTATTTTATACAGTGCTATGCCCTTTTTAACCAATGCAATTAATGGCTTAAAAGCCAAGCAGTTAAACATGGATCTTCCTGTATCCCTGGCTATTTTTGGCGCATATGGCGCAAGTAGTTACGCCACAGTGATGGCCGTGGGCGAAGTGTATTTTGAATCAATTTGTATGTTCACCTTCTTATTATTGCTAGGTAAATATTTAGAGTTTAGGGCTCGACTGAAAGCCAGTGAGTTTACTGCTAACTTACAAAAGTTATTACCACTTACAGCCCGTACTTTGGATGAAAACGGCCACGAACATATTATTGCAGCTAAAAAATTAAAACTCGGTGACCGAGTCTTAATTAAAGCCGGAGAAACAATTCCTGCAGATGGTGTTATTTGCTCTGGCAGCACCACCGTTGATGAAGCAATGATGACAGGTGAGCATTTACCAGTTAGTAAGTACATTGATCATCAAGTTTTTGCCGGTACCGTGAATCATGATGGTGTAATTGAAATCCTTATCAATAAAATTGGTCAAAATACTCTTTTAAACCAAATAATTAAATTGCAGCACAGTGCGCTTGCCACCCGTCCTAAACTGGTGGAAATCACCGACAAAGTGGCACAGTGGTTTGTTGCCTGCTTGCTGGTATTTGCCTCACTTACCGCCATCGGCTGGTATCAAGTTGACCCTGAACATGCCTTTTGGATCACCATTGCGGTCCTTGTTGCAACTTGCCCATGTGCGCTAAGTTTAGCAATTCCAACCGCCTTAACCTGCGCGGTGGCTACCTTAACCCGCAAAGGAATACTCATTAAGCAGTCTCATGTGCTAGAAACACTACCACAATTAACGCGCGTTGCTTTTGATAAAACAGGCACGTTAACACAGGGGCGTTTTAGCCTAGATGCTGTGGACTTATTAGCAAATTCTTTATCTAAAAAACAGATTTTGGCTCTTGCAGCACAACTTGAAAGTTACTCCGAACACCCTATTGCGACTGCATTTAATGAGTTCACACCCACACAGCGCGACTTAACGAATATTAAAATTCATCCTGGCTGTGGCATCACCGGTGAAGATGACAATCATAACTATGCAATTGGTAAAAGTGGTTGGTTCAACAGTAAAAAAAGTAATGCTCAAGCAACGTTCTACATTGATCAACAACCGGTTGCTAATTTTTACTTTGTAGATGAAGTAAAAAGTAATGCGGCAAACTTAATTACCTCTTTACAACAGCAAGGCTTAACCTGCCACATGCTAACTGGGGACGCCTCAAATGCAGGGCAACAAATTGCTAAGAAGCTCAAACTTGATAGCTTTAAAGTAGGCTGTCTACCAGAGGATAAACAAAGCGAAGTGAAGCTGTGGTCAAGCCAAGGTGAAATTGTTGCCATGGTAGGAGATGGTGTCAACGACAGTCCAGTGTTTAATAGCGCGCATTTATCTATCGCAATGGAAACCGGCGCTGATATTTCCAAAAACACCGCCGATGTGGTATTACTCAATAGTGATTTAGCCGCTATAGAGCATTTATTGACGGTATCGAAAAAAACACGCCGAATAATAAAGCAAAATTTAGCGCTTTCATTGCTCTATAATGGTTCAATCTTACCGCTTGCGGCATTAGGCCTAGTTGCACCTTGGATGGCTGTGATTGGGATGTCTGCCAGTTCCATCATTGTGATCAGTAACTCACTAAGGTTATTAAAATTATGAGTATAATTTATATTCTAGTTCCAATTGCTATTTTATTTGTACTGATCGCGATTGGAGTGTTTTTTTGGGCCGTTCGCGGTGAACAATTTTCAGATTTAAACAAACAAGGCCATAGCATTTTGTTTGAAGATGATAAAGAGCAGCACAAAAAAAGTAATGATTGACCCCTTATTTGTCAGCGCTTTTATCATGGGCCTTATTGGCAGCGGACATTGCATAGCAATGTGTGGTGGTATTGCCAGCTCCTTACAATTAGCCACAGATAAAACCCGACCATTGCAGTACTCCATTGCGTATAACATCGGTCGTGCCGGCAGTTATATGCTCGCAGGGGCGCTCGTTGCTGGGATCAGCAGCCATTTTGCCACCCAAAGTCATTGGTTCGCGTTAATTTTAGCGTTTTTAAGTGGCCTGTTTATGATTTTGGTTGGCTTGTATATCATGCGGTTAGGCGCAAGCTTACAATGGCTGGAATCGCTAGGGAAAACCTTGGTGTGGCAGCACTTGGTAAAACTAAATCGTTTTATAATGCCAATCAACTCATTACCTAAAGCAATGGCTTATGGCGCATTATGGGGTTGGTTACCCTGTGGTTTAGTTTATTCAGCGCTAACCTGGGCGATGACCAGCAACACAGCCCTTGATGGCGCTCTAGTCATGCTATTTTTCGCGCTTGGTACGTTTCCCGCGATGTTAAGTATCGGCATGGGCGCACAAGTATTACATAAAGTATTAAATCACCCATGGGCACGAATAGCACTGGGCAGTGTACTTATTTGGTACGGGATTTATTTACTTATCATTGCAACTGACAAGCTGCTGCATTAATCTTAACAAATTAATGTGACAACATTTAATGGACTGAACTAATGGATTTATATCAAAACAAAGCCAAAAATAATTGCACAATCAGCTGCAATGACTGCAGCATAAGTCAACTGTGCTTGCCTTTTACCCTCAATGGGCAAGAAATGGATAAACTTGATGAAATCATTGAGCGTAAAAAACCATTACACAAAGGGGATTTTCTTTTTGAATCAGGAGCGCCACTGAACGCTATTTTTGCTGTTCGTTCTGGTTCATTTAAGTCCTACACCCTTTCAGAGCAAGGTGACGAGCAAATTACTGGCTTTCACCTCGCAGGAGATTTAATCGGCTTTGATGCAATAAATAAAATGGCACACCAAAGCTTTTCTCAAGCGCTCGAAACCTCAATGGTATGCGAAATTCCATTTGAAACACTTGATGATCTAGCGGGTAAATTACCAAAACTACGCCAGCAGATTATGCGCCTGATGAGCAGTGAAATTAACTACGACCAAGAAATGTTTTTGTCACTGAATAAAAAATCAGCCGAAGAGCGCTTAGCTAGTTTTATCTACAACTTGTCAAATCGCTTTGGCGAACGCGGGTTTTCTCGTAAAGAGTTTCGCTTTACCATGACCCGTGGTGAAATTGGTAATTACCTTGGTTTAACCGTTGAAACGATTAGTCGTTTACTGAGTCGTTTTCAAAAAGCTGCTTTAATAAAAGTGGAAGGTAAGTTTATCACTATTCTAGATAGTGATGGGTTATCCGCAGCTGCAGCAATCCACCCAAAATAAACTTGATCTAGCGCAACTAGTTGTTAGCTGTTACTTTAACTACTCACGTTATACGTTACACTCTAGCTATAAAGTAGTTAAAGGAGCAGCTTATGAACACCATCAAACAAATACTCGCCATTATTGATCCAACCGCTGAGTCTCAGCATGGTTTATCTCGCTCTATCGAATTAGCCAAAAAGTCCGGTGCCAGTATCACCGCTTTTATGAGCATTTATGATTTTTCCTATGAGATGACGACCATGCTCTCTGGCGATGAGCGCGAGGCAATGCGCAATGCCGTCGTTAAAGACCGTCAGTTATGGCTGGATGAAATTTTGCAACACTACCCAGACGTCGATATTAACAGCCAAGTGGTTTGGCATAATCGCACTTATGAAGCGATCATCGATACGGTAATAGACCAACAGTTTGATTTGGTTGTAAAAGGAACTCACCAGCACGATACACTTAAGTCAGTAATTTTTACTCCAACCGATTGGCATTTAATTCGTAAATGCCCAGCCCCGGTATTATTGGTAAAAGAGCACGCTTGGCCTTCGCAGGGTAATATTTTAGCTGCTGTTAACGCTGTAAGTGAAAACCAACAGCACCTTGATTTAAACCATCGTATTATTCAAGATGCGCAGTTTTTATGTGAACTGGCTAACGCAAGCCTTAGTATCGTTAACGCCTATCCTGCGACACCGGTAAACATTGCAATTGAAATCCCTGAGTTTAACCCCAGTATTTATAACGAATCGGTAAAAAAACACCATATAGAATCGACCCATGAGTTAGCAGCTAGTCATCAAATCGCCCAGCAAAACTGTGTCATAGAAGAAGGTTTACCAGAGGACGTGATCCCTGATGTAGCAAAGCGCCTTAATAGTGAATTAGTGGTGATTGGTACGGTTGGCCGCACTGGATTAAGTGCAGCCTTAGTAGGTAACACCGCAGAGCATGTCATTGACAGCCTTGATTGTGACGTATTAGCCTTAAAACCCGACGGCTATGTGAGCCCGCTGGCAAAAGATTAAATAAATTTTGTTGATTGAAACTTTAGGCATATAATACGCCCCTTTATTTTACCCATAGTTCTAAAGGGGGCGTAATGTCGCATTCTGTTCAAGCCAAAGCTCAACATAGCTTATCTAAGTTACAAAAACGCTTACGTCGTCAAACCGGTCAAGCGGTGATGGACTTCAATATGATTGAAGAAGGCGACCGTATCATGGTGTGCCTCTCTGGTGGAAAAGACAGTTATACTCTACTTGACATGCTGCAGCATTTACAGCGTGTTGCACCTATTAAATTTGATTTGTTTGTTGTTAACCTTGATCAAAAGCAACCAGGCTTTCCTGAACATGTATTGCCAGCATATTTAGACACTCAGAATATTGAATACAAAATTGTTGAAGAAGACACCTACAGTATAGTGACTGATATTATTCCTGAAGGTAAAACAACCTGTTCGCTATGCTCACGCTTACGTCGCGGTATTTTATATCGTACCGCAAATGAAATGGGGGCCACTAAAATCGCCTTAGGTCATCATCGCGACGATATGATCGAAACCCTATTCTTAAATATGTTTTATGGTGGCAAACTGAAAAGCATGCCAGCTAAATTAATGAGCGATAACGGCGAGCACATGGTAATTCGTCCATTAGCCTACTGTAAAGAAACAGATATTGAACAATATGCTATCAGCCAAGCATACCCTATTATTCCATGTAATCTGTGTGGCTCACAAGAAAATCTGCAACGCAAACATACCAAAGCAATGCTTGCACAGTGGGATATTGAGCACCCTGGTCGTATTGAGAGTATTTTTACTGCAATGCAAAATGTTGTGCCTTCGCATCTAGCAGATAATGAGTTATTTGATTTCACCAACTTAAAAACCGGTGAAGTAATTGATGGCGGCGATATTGCGCTTGATAAACCAGACATACCAAAACAACCTGTACTTAACGATGATGAAACAGCTGATGTTGTGACAATTAATTTAAGTTAACAAATTAACTTAAAGAATAACAATGCCGCGTATATCGCGGCATTTTTGTTTTTCGTTGATAAAGTCAGTTACGGCATATCCATCAACGCTTGGCTTTGCTCATCGACCTTAACTTGATAGTTTTCATGCCTTAAACCAAGTAACTGTGGTAACGTTGCAGCAATACAAATTGACGATAATGTTCCCACAACAATTCCTACAAATAGTGCGATAGAAAATCCCTGTAACGGCGCACCAGCCAATAACCACACACTCGCCACTGTTGCAAGAGTAGTGCCTGAGGTGATTAAAGTACGGGTCAAAGTGCTCTTAATTGATTCATTGATCACCGTATTCACGCTAGCTTGTTGTGTTGTGGAATCTAAGCGCAGTAGCTCGCGTACCCTGTCCCCGACAATAATTGAATCATTTAATGAATAACCAATGATTGCCAGTAAACTCGCTAACACGGTTAAGTTAAAATCAAGCTGTAACCATGCAAATAAACCAACTACCACCACCACGTCATGCATTAAAGCCACAACCGATCCCAACGCTAAACGCCACTCAAAGCGTAGCGCTAAATAAACCATCACGGCAACCATTGCCGCAAATAATGCCAAACAGCCTTGTTCAAATAATTCATCGCCAACTTGAGAGCCTAAGTAAGAAGATGACAACACTTCAGCACCCAATGTCTCATCTTGCGTAAGCGTTGCTAACCAAGGCGATGTACTGGCTTGCTCTGCCTCTCTTAACTGAAAGTGCTGGCTAGATTGAGCGCTTAAGGTAAAGTCATCATGGTGATAATAACTAATTTTTTTCGCCAGCTCAGCCTCACTAATTGGCACTGCAGTGGTAAACTCAGTTAAATAGCCACCAGTAAAATCAAGGCCGAAATTCAATCCTTTTGTAGCAACCCCTATTACAGAGAGCAGCACTAGTAGGATAGATAAAACCAACCCCGATAAACGTAAGCGGGTTGTGGTGCTCATTTTTTCATTTGAATTGCTCATGCGCGAGCTCCTCGCTTATTTGCCAATTTTAAATACAAAGTCTGACTCAACGCCTTAGAAACATACACCCCGGTAAATACGCTAGTTATTAGCCCTAACGCCAGCGTAATTGCAAAGCCTTTGATTGGCCCATAGCCAATACCATATAAAATAATTGCCGTGATCATAGTGGTAATATTAGCATCAAAAATTGTCGCAAATGCTTGTTGGTAGCCCTGCTCTATCGCTTGATATGGTGCTCGGCCTTTACGGCGCTCTTCTTTGATCCGCTCAAAAATAATAACATTAGTATCAACAGCCATACCGATTGTCAGTACCAGCCCGGCTATGCCCGGTAAAGTTAGCACCACACCAGGCAGCAGTGACATTAATCCTACTAAAGCTGTTAAATTCAATAATAAGGCAATATTTGCCACCAGCCCTAAACGGCGATACCACAGCGCCATAAAGGCTAATGTAATACCCATTCCCAACATTAAGGCCGCGAGCCCATTATGTATGTTATCTGCGCCCAAGCTTGGCCCAATGGTTTGTTCTTGTACGATTGTCACCGGCGCAGTTAATGAACCTGCACGTAATAGCAATGCTAAATCCTGCGCCGCTTGTGGGCTTTGCATATTAGTAATACTAAATTGGCTACTCAAATGTTGAGCTATATTGGCAACATTAATCACTTCACTTTTTTTAACTACTTCACCTTTGACATTTTTATAATATTCAGAATACACCGTTGCCATTGGTTTACCGATATTACGTTTGGAAAATGCCGACATCGCCTCGCCACCTTGGCTATCAAGGCTAAGTTGCACTAGCGGCTTGCCCCATTCATCGCGCCCTGCATGGGCATTATTGATGTGTTGTCCCGAAAAAATAGCAATTGGGTCTAAATTGATCGAGCCACCATTTTGCAGGTTAAAGGTTTTTCCGCCGATTTCTTTAAGCTGATAAAAATCAAGCGACGCTGTTGCACCTATAATACGTTTTGCTTCACTTGGATCTTGTACACCGGGTAACTCAATACGAATACGTTGTTTACCTTGGCGCTGGGTAACTGCTTCAGTAATGCCTAATTCTTCAATACGGCCTCTTAAAGTGGTTAAGGTTTGACTCATTACTTCTTTATCAAACGCATTACTACCTTGTTCACTAAAACTAAATGCAACCGTTGTTAGATTACCCTGTGAATGCGCAGTTGCCATTAAACGCTCAAAACGCTTTAGAACATTCGCCTGTACTGCGGCTAAGTCACTTTTAGCAGCAGGCAACGCGTGTAATTCAAAACCATGGGCATTTTTTTGTACACGAACACCTCTGGCTTTTTCATCACGAATAATTGTTTTAGTTTGTTCATACGCACTATCAAGTTGCTCTTGTTGCGCTTTCACTAAATCAACATCTAATACAAATAACACACCACCATTAAGATCAAGACCTAATTTTATAGGTGCTAATCCTAAGCTTTGTAACCAATCGGGACTTGTTTGATGCGTGACTATTTTTGCATTCAACTGCTTAAATTCACTTTTTAACGCTTGTTGCGCTGCGGCACTTTTGGTTGGCTCTTGTAGTAACACATTTAATGAAAGGCTGTTTTGCGCCACTTGAATTGATTGCTCAACCAGAAACCCATGTTGATTTAAAAAATCAATAACAGACTTTTGCGAAGGAGTATTCGCTAGTAACTGCTGTGGATGTTGCTGGCTCTGCGTTGTACTCAGATGCAGCCACGATTTTGCTGGATATAAATTTGGTAAGGCACTGATCGCTAATAATACCAGCGCCAAAAACATCGCCATATAGCTTATTTTAAAACGCTGTAGCAGCGGTTTTTTTGATGAATTTTTTAACATATTGCTTCCTTTAAACCAATGCAAGCATCGGTTTCTCGCCTCATAGGCGCAGTAATTTATTTGCTTTAGTTGAATGACTAAAACATCGAAAAAATTAGTAGGAAGAGTTAACTGTAGTAAGTAAGTACTGCACGGTATTGTAAGTTGGCGTCTTTCCAACCACTAATCCGTGATTTTTTACCTTCGTAGGCTACAAACCAAGGTAATGTTATTGGCGGTTCAAGGGGTTGTAAGTAAAGTTGGCGCGCAAGGCTAGGTACAAAAAACTCAAATATTGCCACATAACTTGGCTCAACTTGGCTTTGATACAGAAATAGCGATGAATTACTCGCTGAAAAGCGTGGCTGTAAAGACTCAAACCCCGCGCCTTCTGTTTGTTGATCAGCCGCCGCAATTGGTACCTTCTTGGTAAAAGGGGTGATATCTGATACTGAAGTATCAAATACCTTAACCTCTAAAGCACTCAAATCAGATAACATCGCCGACTGAAAAAAAGCGGTAGGCTGGCTCACATTAGCCTCAGCGTTGCTCACAGCATTAGCCTGCACACTAAAAAGTGCAGTAAACAGCAGAAATACAGTAAGGACTAAGCGAAAACGGATCATTTTATTATCTAAATAGTAAGCTGGTATTATAAATGGGGAGTAATTGCCCTATTTCAATAGCTAATTTGCAATTGAACAAAAAAAACCGCAAGTAAAACTACTTACGGCCAAAAATCACAGTCGATAATTAAGCGACTTCAAGTGAGGACATGTCAATGACATAACGATGAGACAAGTCACCTTCTTTTAAGCGTTCAAAAGCCTGATTAATGTCTGCCATATTGATCATCTCTACTTCCGGTAAAATATTATGCAGCGCACAGAAATTAAGAATTTCTTGAGTTTGTGCAATACCACCAATCAAAGAGCCAGCCACGCGGCGACGCCCCAATAATAATGGCACCGAGTTTGATTCAGCCATCTCACCCACTTGTCCGACTAATACTTGAGTACCATCAATATCTAATAGGGGCATATAAGGGGTAAAGTCATGCTTAACTGGAATAGTATTAATGATCACATCAAACTGATTAGCGTATGCTTTCATGGCTTGTTCGTCTTTAGATACCAGTAAACCTTCAGCGCCATATTCCAACGCTTGCTGTTTTTTATCATCTGATCGACTAATAGCTGTCACATGGGCACCCATTGCCGCAGCGATTTTAATTGCCATATGGCCTAACCCACCTAAGCCAATAACGCCAACTCGGCTACCAGGCCCGACATTAAAAGTACGTAGCGGCGAATAAGTGGTAATACCCGCGCATAAAATTGGCGCACACTTAGCAAGATCAAGTGATTCTGGAACGTTTAAAACAAACTCTTCGCGCACTACAATGTGTTTAGCGTAACCACCTTTGGTTGATTCACCAGTGATACGATCTTTTCCTGAATAAGTTCCGACCATGCCTTCGCGACAAAATTGCTCTTCGCCTTTGTGGCATTGGTCACACTCAAGGCAGCTATCAACCATACAACCAACTGCTACATTATCGCCAACTTTGTATTTAGTCACTTTGCTGCCAACCTCAGTGACACGACCTACAATCTCATGTCCTGGTAAAATTGGGTAACTGGTGCCACCCCAATCATTATTTACGGTATGAAGATCTGAATGGCACACCCCGCAATATAAGATTTCAATCGCAACATCTTCATCGCGCAAATCGCGTCTTTCAAAATGAAATGGCTCTAATGGCGTATTAGCTTGATGTGCTGCGTATCCGATAGTTTTCATCTGCTTTCCCTTCTATGTTAAAAACTGAGTTTAATTAACCACTCTAAAACATTGTCTTAAGCTGCCTAAACTGTACTATGTGCTGTTAGTAGTATAGCCCTAGATACAAACTGTTAAAGTTTATACTCTAGGCTACTAGAAAAAGTTTAATGCAGACTTAATAGAGTTAGAGAAAATATGCGCGGAATGGGTAAACAAGAAGCAATAAAACATCATGATGCGATGAATTTAAAGCAAAGCATTGTCACCTTGTGGCCTTACTTGGTTGCTTTTAAAGGCCGTGTAACACTTGCAACACTGGCATTGATCGCCGCAAAGGGTGCCACTTTATTGATGCCATGGGCGCTGAAAGAAATAATCGACAGTGTTGATCCAAGTTTACAAAATATAGTCATCGTACCCATAGCTTTACTGTTACTGTATGGCGGACTACGTTTTGCGAGTGTGTTTTTTGGTGAAGTACGTGATGCGTTGTTTGGTCGTGTAACTGAACATGCTATGCGCCATATTGGCCTAAAAGTATTTAATCACCTACACAGCCTTGAGTTGTCGTTTCATCTTGATAGGCAAACTGGCGGCATTAGCCGTGATATAGAGCGTGGCACCAGTGGCTTAAGCTTCTTAATGCGCTTTTTAATGTTCAATATTGTGCCAACTTTATTTGAAATAGCCGTAGTTGCGATTATTTTTGCAACTTTATTTTCGCCGTGGTTTGCCGTAGTTACCCTGCTTGCAGTGGCTTTATATATTACCTTCACGGTTGTTGTAACACAGTGGCGCAACCGCTTTATTCGCGAAGCAAACCAAGCCGATAATAATAGTAACAGCCGTGCTATTGACAGCTTACTTAATTATGAAACCGTTAAATATTTTAATAATGAAAAGCATGAAGCACAAACATATGATGGCTTTTTAGCTAGTTGGGAGCAAGCCCGGCTTAAAAACCGCTTATCGTTGCTTGCCCTTAATTCAGGTCAAGCCTTGATCATAGCAGCAGCGATCACCGCTTTAATGTGGCTTGCTAGTATTGAAGTGGTTAAAGGCACACTCTCTATTGGTGAGTTGGTAATGATCAACGCCTATATGATCCAATTATTTTTACCGCTCAATTTTTTAGGCTTTGTTTATCGAGAAATTCGCCGCGCCTTAACCGACCTTGAAAATATGCTCGGACTATTAACCCGTAAACCACTCATTTCAGATAAAGCAAATGCACAACAGCTCAATATACAACACGCTGATATAGAATTTAAAAACGTTAACTTTGGCTACCATCCATCAAGACCTATCATTAAGCAGCTTAGTTTTTCTATTAAAGCAGGCAGCAAAGTCGCGGTGGTGGGCGCCAGCGGTGCAGGAAAAAGCACCCTAGCCCGTTTACTGTATCGCTTTTATGATATTGACAGCGGTGAAATACATATTGATGGTCAACAACTTACTAGCGTCACACTCAACAGCTTGCGACAAGCGATTGCCATTGTGCCACAAGATACTGTGTTATTTAATACCAGCATTCGCGACAACATTGCTTATGGCCGTCCAGATGCTACAGCACAAGACATTGATAATGCTATTAATATGGCGCATTTACGCAGCTTTATTGATAGTTTAGATAAAGGTGATCAAACCCTCGTTGGTGAACGAGGTTTAAAAGTTTCAGGCGGTGAAAAACAACGCATTGCCATAGCCCGAGCCATTTTAAAACGCTCCCCTATTATCATTTTTGACGAAGCAACATCAGCGCTAGACTCTCATTCCGAGCAAGCAATATTAAAAGCCATGTCTGCACTAGCCTCTAATCATACCAGTTTAGTTATTGCCCATCGCTTATCAACAATAACAGATGCAGATACGATTATTGTGCTCAAAGAGGGCCAGTTGATCGAGCAAGGCAAACATGATGAGTTACTTAAATTCAATGGTGAATATGCGCGCATGTGGGAACTTCAACAAAAAACAGCATAAACATGGAGACTCATCTTCGGCGCGGGATACACACTGTATGCCGCGTAGTTTGTTGTTTCACCTAACTGAGAAGTAATTCACCTCAAAAGTTTGTCTGTTTTTAGGTTATCAATAACAATCTGAGTTAGAAAACGTGCAATAAAAATAATTAAATTACATTCAGGGGAAGTCCAATGAAAAAAACACTTATTGCAGCAACACTTGCTGCCACATTTCTGACCGGCTGTTCAGAGCCTAAAACAACACAAGCGCAACAGCCTAGTACCGAAACCCAGACAGCAAAAGCTGAATTAGGTGTCTTTGGGGTAGATTTAACAGCCCGCAATGAAGCCATAAAACCAGGTGATGACTTTTTCATGTACGCCAGTGGCACATGGTATGACAACTACGTTATGCCTGCCGATAAAACTCGCTACGGTGCATTTGCAGGATTGGCAGAACGTAGCGAAGAGCGTGTTAAGGCAATTATTGAAGAGATCGCAGCCCGTAAAGATTTAAATACTGAAGAAAAGTTAGTTGCCGATTTCTATAACGCGTATATGGATACCGATACCCTTAATAAGCTTGGTGTGTCGCCAATTAAACCACTACTAACGGAAATTAGTAACGTTTCATCAACCGATGATCTAACCAAATTATTTGGCCAATCGTGGTTAACGGGCGTTAACTCGCCTATTGGTTGTGGCATGTGGTTTAACCGCTTAGACCCAAATAAATATGAAATGTCATTAGGCGCTGGCGGCTTAGGTTTACCAGATCGTTCTTACTACCTTGAAGATTCTGAACGTTTTGTTAAAACTCGTACTGCTTATGTAGCCCATATCGCCGACATGCTTAAATTTGCAGGTGTTGACAATACAACTGAACGTGCTGAGGCAATTTTAGCCCTTGAAACCAAAATAGCACAAGGCCACTGGCCACGAGAAAAACGTCGTAACCGCGACCTTACCCTAAATCAAATCGAACGCAGCGAGCTGAGCTCTAGCTACCCTGATTTTAATTGGGATCTGTATTTTGAACAAACAGGATACCAAGTACCACAGTTAAATGTATCGCAACCAGAGCCGATCAAAGCAATGATTGCATTGATCAATCAAGAAGATGTTACTGTATGGAAAGATTACTTAACCTATCACGCACTAAGCTCTAATGCAGAGCTACTGTCTGAAGATGTATTCAATACTAACTTCGCATTTTACGGAAAAGAGCTAAATGGCCAGCAAGAGCCACGCCCACGCTGGAAACGCGCTATCAGCCAAATGTCGAGCACTGATTCATTAGGTTTTGCCATTGGTAAAGTGTATGTAGCACGCTACTTCCCTGAATCATCAAAACAACAAATGTCAGCATTGGTAGAAAACCTGCGAACGGCTCTGGGCGAACGTATTGACAACCTAGACTGGATGGGCGCAGAAACGAAAGTAAATGCCCGCGCTAAACTCGCTGCGTTTGTGCCTAAAATTGGCTATCCCGATGTATGGCAATCATTTGATGGTTTAAGCATAAGTAGCAATGATTTGATGGGCAACATCAAAAATACCCGCGAGTTTTTCCGAGCTGAAAGCGCTGCAAAAGAATTGCAAAAAACCGACCGTAACCGCTGGGGCATGACACCACAACGTGTTAACGCATACTACAACAGTTCGTTTAACGAAATTGTATTCCCTGCAGCAATTCTACAACCACCATTTTTCGATCCTAATGCCGATCCGGCAGTAAACTATGGTGGCATTGGTGCCGTGATTGGTCATGAAATGGGCCATGGTTTTGACGATCAAGGCTCTAAATCAGATGCTAACGGCGTACAACGTAACTGGTGGACGGATGCCGATCGTGCTGCATTTGATGCCAAAGCCGACCAACTTGCTGCACAATACAGTCAATACGAGCCAATCCCTGGTAACTTCGTTAATGGTCGTAATAGCTTAGGTGAAAACATCGGTGACGTGGGTGGGTTAGCAATGGCTTATCACGCTTACAAACTCAGCCTAAACGGTAAAGAAGCGCCTATTATTGACGGCCTTACGGGCGATCAACGGTTCTTCCTCGCCTGGGCACAAGTATGGAAAGAAAAACGCACTGAGCAAAGCATGTTAAACCAGCTTCGTGGTGGCACACATGCACCCGGTCGCTTTAGAGCACAAGCACCACGTAACCACGATGCTTGGTACAAAGCATTCAATGTACAACCTGGTGATGCCTTGTATTTACCAGAAGATCAACGCGTACGTATTTGGTAATAACCCGATACATTTCGATTGAAAATATAACCCGCAACTGCGGGTTATATTTTTTGTGCTGCTTGCTCACTCAAAGCAACTTTAATTCCCACTGAATTCTGTATTTCCAAGCGAGTTGGGTATAGAATACGGCACTACAAAATTTATACTTTTAAAAACATATTTAAGGCGAAACGCAGATGGGAAGAGCTTACCAAAACAAAAAAGATTCAATGGCTAAGACTGCGGGTGCTAAAACTAAAGTTTACTCAAAGTACGGTAAAGAAATTTATATTTGCGCAAAAAATGGTGGTATTGATCCCGATGGCAACCTATCGCTACGTCGTTTAATTGAACGCGCTAAAAAAGATCAAGTACCAGCACACGTAATTGACCGCGCAATTGATAAAGCCAAAGGCGGCGGCGGTGAAGACTACTCAGCAACTCGTTACGAAGGCTATGGCCCTGGTAACTGCATGATCATTGTTGATTGCTTAACTGACAACAACAAACGTACCTTTGCTGATGTACGTGTATGTTTTACTAAAGCAAACGCTAAAATTGGTGCACAAAACTCGGTATCTCACCTATTTGATCATTTGGCTATTTTTGTATTTGATGGCGA
Source organism: Pseudoalteromonas sp. SR44-8 (assembly GCF_014163635.1). Lineage (NCBI taxonomy): Bacteria > Pseudomonadati > Pseudomonadota > Gammaproteobacteria > Alteromonadales > Pseudoalteromonadaceae > Pseudoalteromonas > Pseudoalteromonas sp. SR44-8. The sequence continues at coordinate 18,146 of NZ_JACJDS010000013.1, read as the reverse complement.
TGATGACGAAGCCGTGCTTGAAGCACTAATGATGGCTGACGTTGATGTTACTGACGTAGAAGTTGAAGCCGGCAAAGTCACTGTTTTTGCTCCGCATACTGAGTACAACAACACCCGTACCGCACTTGAAGAAATGGGCGTTACTGAGTTTGATGAAGATTTGATCTCTTTTGTGCCGCAAGTTGAAGCACCAATTGCAGGCGAAGACGTAGAAGTAATGGAACGCTTTTTAGCGATGCTTGAAGATTGTGACGACGTACAAAACGTGTATCACAACGCACAATTTTAATTTTATTGACTAAAATTATGACTAAGGCCAACTTGATTGGCCTTTTTATTTTCTTATTGTTAAACCCCTAAATAAATGGATTTGTATTTTGAATACCGTTGAACAGCTTCGTAGTGGTAAATTAGCTGGCACTAAACGTTTACAGCTAGTTGAAGAGCTAACCACATTCCCAGACGAAATTTTTACCCTTGCAGATACCCTCGAAGTACTCGATTTATCAAATAATAACTTATCTGATTTGCCCGACGAATTTGCTAGTTTAACTAAATTAAAGCGGGTGTTTTTATCATTCAATCAGTTCCAGCATATTCCTGCTGTATTGGCAAAATGCCCTTCCCTTATTATGATTGCATTTAAAGGCAATAAAATCAGTGAATTTGCCGAGCATAGTTTGCCGCTTTCGACACAATGGTTAATTTTAACTGACAACCATATTGAACAATTGCCAGACTCTTTTGGTGAACTTACGCAACTGCGTAAACTTGCCCTTGCTGGTAATCGACTAACGACTTTGCCACACAGCATGCAGCAGTGCCAAGCGCTTGAACTCGTGCGTTTATCTGCGAATAACTTAACTGATGTTAATGACTGGCTGTTTGAATTACCAAAACTCAGTTGGCTGGCTTTTGCAGGCAATGACTTTAATAAAGCACAAAGTTTACAACAAGTTCAATTAGCAGCCGTACAACTAAACGAGTTTTCACTTGTTGAAAAAATTGGTGAAGGTGCGTCTGGGATTATTCACTTAGCACAGTGGCAGCACAATAATGTGGCGTTAAAACTGTTTAAAGGCGCGATCACCAGTGATGGCTATCCACTTGATGAAGTAAACTGTTGCTTGCAAGCGGGCGAACATAAAAACCTAATAAACGTTCTCGCCTATATCGATAACCCAGAGCAACTTGGTCTGGTTATGGAGCTTATCAGCAAGGACTATCAAAACCTCGGCTTACCGCCGTCACTTGATACTTGCACCCGCGATACCTTTTTTGGGCATACACAGTTCACTGCTCACGCCATTAAACACATTGCTAAGCAAATGGTCAGCACCCTTGCCCACTTACATATCAATAACGTAAGTCATGGCGATGTATATGCGCACAACACCATGATAAACGATGAATACACAGTATTGTTTGGTGACTTTGGCGCAGCAACTAATTTAGACTCTCTGACCGACTATCAGCGCCAACAAATGCAGCGTATTGAAGTCAGAGCGATTGGCTGCTTAATTGATGATTTACTGAGCGTGTGTTCTGAAGTTACGAGCGATGCAACACAGCTAAGAACACTTGCTCAACAATGTATGAATGCAGATATGAGCCAACGACCAACTCTTAAAGCACTAATAGAAAAACTATAACTTTTATGCGCGACTCTACCTCTGAGTCGTGCTTTACCGCCTTGCTTTGCTACATAGCTATAAAATAAAACTGAATATAAATAAGCCTTGGTCTACTTATATGGCTTTCGTGTCTGGTATGCTTTTATAATATCAGTAACTTTACTGAGCTTTGGTCAAACTAATTCACCCAAAGCTCAGTTGGTTAATAAAATAGCGTTAATCAAGCGTTATTGTAATGACTTCGTTGGCAAATTCGCTATACACCACAAGGTGTTTTTCAGAAATAGTCTCAAAATGAAAGTCTTTCATTGAATAACTTTCCCATGACACATCATCTTTGATCAAATACTCTTTATCCGCTGATAGGGCCCACAGTTGCCCCGTAGATTGATTAGATGACGCATCACCTACATAAACCAATAAATAGCCTTGTTCACTCACAATAGGAGTTATTTTTTTAGTATTACTTCGTGCATAACTCGCAATTGTGCGCCATGTTTCATTATAAACTCTGATCGGTTGAGTGGTATTTAACCGTGATTGCAACTGCAATTCTGACTGCTCTGTACCAGCCTTACGTAAATATTTAAGCACGGCATATTTTATCGATGCTGTCTCAACAAAATCACCCGCTAGTAAAGTATCTAAGTCGCCGCCAATCCAATCAGGAGTTATTTGTCTTAACGCGGTTAAATCGAATGCAGTACTTGTCTCTACTTGTTCTCGTGTAAATTTAAACTGTTCAATGCCACTGTCTTGGTTTGTAAATAAGAACTGGTTATTACCATTTTGCCAAATAGTAGCATTGCGTACATTATTCAATGAAAACACAGCGTCATCGCGCGCACTTGGTATGACGTCGATTAAATTTATAAGCAACTGCTCATCTGTACCAAAACCTAGACCAAATGTGATGTCATCATATTCAAAAAAAGGTGTATGACTAAATGTAGTGATCTGATTACTCAATACAGTTTTCCCTCGGATCTGAGCATTTATTATCTGTATATACGATTTTGATGAAACCTCATTATTATCTTCAAGCGCTAGATAAAGGTCTTGATTATTTGCAATAAATTCACTTTGCAAAACCCCATCGTTGATTAGGTTAGATACTGCTTTCCATTTACCACTTTGCCAACTATAAACACCATCAGGAAAAGACGTTAACGCAAATAGTTTACCGCCTGAAATAGCTAGACCTGAAGCGTTAATATCATGGATTTTATAATTACCTAATTGGCCGTTATTAAAAGAGGCTGAGTGTAATTTGTATTGCGTAGAGGCGCCTTCAGTAATAAACCAAACTTGCTCATCAAACCATAAATATTCAGATTCAATTAACAGCTCTTTGTCGGGGTTATCAAACAATAATTGCTTTTCTTGTTCACTAAACACCAAATATAATTTACGTTTTTCATACACCACAGTATAAGGACGACAAGCTACTTTAAACTTAAGATTAGAGATGTCATCAACTTCGCAAATCTGTGGCCCACCAAGCGCTGTAATTTCAGGCTCAATCATTGTAAGTGGTGGAACCGAGACCGGAGAGTCTTTTAACTGAATACTTTGCTCGCCATAACGAATAGTTACAGGGTATGAATAAGGGGTTGTTTGTGCAAAACTCGCCTGAGAAGATACACATTTAACAGCAAGGCTATAATTCAACGTTGTTGTATTGCTCAGCTGTGTGTCGCACGTGATACTTTCTGGTATAGCTAATAAGGTTGGTTGTACAAATGTTTTTGACGTTGCGCTCAGTTCAATAACCTTGTCTGCAGTAAGCTTCGCTTTGTTATCCATCCATGACACTTCAAGTCCTGCGGCAACACCATTGGCTGTTATTTTGAGCGTAAACGTTTGCTCTGAAATAGCAGGTGGCTTTGTGTCTTGACTGTCTCCAGAAGAGCCACCGCATCCACTTGCGGCTAAAATAGATAAGCTCACTAAAAATGATTTAAATTGCAAAATAGAATCCTTGTGTTTAATTAGTTTCAAAAAAGTCGCTAGTAATACATATTCCTTCAGTTATCAATTATTACTACCAGTACCTTTTTTAGCAATATATTTTTTAGTTATTATCTGTCCATACCAATACTCGATAAAATATGACTACTATCGAAAACACTAAATTGAAAGGATTCCCATATCGCGACTATTTTTGCTTTTTAAACGGAAACAGCTGCTGTTTTAACATCCCAGTTGGTACATAGTCCCCGACTACGCCATAAGCTTCTGGCCATTCTTGTTGGCCTTTTACGGCTGTGCCAAAAACATAATCTAACAATGAAAAGTGCGCAGCATAATTACGGTCAATGGCCGCTTTATCTGAAGAGTGATGCCAATGATGAAACTGTGGCGTAACCAATAAATATTTCAACCAACCAAATTTCACCCGTACATTGGCATGGTTAAATACCGCCTGAAAACCCACGATTATCACATATAAGCTGATCACTTGTTGCGAAAAACCCAGCACGAAAATAGGCGTAAGTACTAAACTGCGCGTCACTAAAATCTCTAAAATGTGCTGGCGAGAGCCTGCAAGCCAGTCCATTTCTTTTGCACTGTGATGAATACCATGAAAACGCCATAAATAAGGCACTTCATGATAAGCGCGGTGTACAAAGTACTGCATCAAATCAGCGACTAAAATAATTAACAGCACTTGCAATATAAAAGGTAATTGACTGATGTAGCCCTGCACAGTGCTTGACACTGCCCAACCAAAACCATAGTGCACAAAGTGATTAGTCACTAATAACACAAACCCAATAATCAAATGGTTAACAAAAAAGTGGTTTAGATCACCGCGCCATTCACTGCGTAATATCTTTTGTTCTTTGCGGTGCGGTAACAGCTTTTCAATGAGAATAAATATTAAGGTTGAACCCAATAAATCTAATATAAACCAGTCTAGGCCTATATAGGGTGTGTTATCAGCAAAATCATTCACCTCAACATTAGGGCCGCCAAACACAATGGCCAGCACAATAAAAAACCACGCAGTTGCACCTAAACGTTTATTTTTGTTACGTACAAAGTTAAGTAATCCCAAACTACCGGCCACGATAAGCGCACCAAACATCAGTTGACGTAAAAATTCTACACTGTAGCTCTTTCTCAGTTCCGGTGTGGTTAAATATTCTGGAAAATGAAAGGCGAGCACGCCTAAACAAGACAGCATCGCTAAAAAGCAGCCGATATAACCGCTAATATTACCTTCACCTATTTGTAGGTGGTTAGTACGGAACAGGTGAGTTTTTAGAGTATTTTTCATTAGTAATTCCTTTTATACCAATCGTGTTAAGTTACTGACCATTTATAGCGACAGATAAATACAGTGATAACAAGGCGTAAATTTTGACATGTAGTTGTTCTACATGAAAATCATAACGCAGTTAGCGCTTTATTTAGCTCGCTAGAATGGTTAAATATTTAAGTCGATTGCTATTAAAACAGCTCGCAGAATACCATATCTACAGCCCAGCGCTAGACACAAAAAAGCCGCGATAGTCGCGGCTTGGTTGGATAAAGCTAAATTTTTACGTGGTACTTATTACAAGTACTGACCTAACGCTTTAACTTGGTCTAACATGCGGTTTGAGAAACCCCATTCGTTATCATACCAAGCCATCACTTTAACTAGTTTGCCATCAGCTTTCGTTTGCGTAGAATCAAAGATTGACGACGCTGGGTTATGGTTAAAGTCAATAGAAACAAGCGGTAGCTCGTTGTATTGTAAAATATCTTTCATAGAACCAACAGATGCTGCTTTCATGATTTCATTGATTTCTGTAGCAGTTGTTTCACGCTTTGTAATAAACGTAAAATCAACCAATGATACGTTGATTGTAGGTACACGAACTGACATACCATCAAGTTTACCAGCAAGCTCAGGTAACACTAAACCAACCGCTTTAGCAGCACCAGTTTTAGTTGGGATCATTGACTGCGTTGCACTTCGCGCTCGATACAGATCAGGATGATAAACGTCTGACAAGTTTTGGTCATTAGTGTAAGCATGGATTGTCGTCATGCTACCTTGCTCAATACCGACTGTATCGTTAATTGCTTTGGCAATTGGTGCTAAACAGTTAGTTGTACATGAAGCATTAGAAATAATGTTGCTATCTGCAGTGATCACATCACTGTTTACACCGTGAACAACAGTTGCATCTAAATCAGTACCAGGGGCTGAAACGATTACTTTTTTCGCGCCCGCTGTAATATGTTTTGCAGCATCTTCACGCTTAGTGAAAAAACCCGTACATTCTAAAACGATATCAACGTTTAATGCTTTCCATGGTAGGTTAGCTGGATCGCGTTCTTGGGTAAGAGTAATAACGTCGTCGCCAATCAGCATGGTGTTATCAGCAAGCGTTACTTTATGAGAAAATTGCCCATGCACTGAATCATATTGTGTTAAATGTGCATTAACATTAGCCGGTGCTAAGTCGTTAATTGCGACAATTTTAATTTCATTATTTTGTGCAGACTCATAAAGCGCGCGTAAAACATTGCGACCGATACGGCCATAGCCATTAATTGCTACATTAATCATTTCAAAACTCCACTTAAATTATTTAACTTCACTTGCTTGGCGAGCAAGCGCTTCAATGGCTTGCCAGTCTTTATTTTCAATTAGTTGTTTATCTAGCATCCAGGTACCACCAACACAAATAACATTGCTAAGTGCTAAATAACTAGGTGCTGTTGCTAGGCTAATGCCACCGGTTGGACAAAATGTTACTTGTGGTAATGGCCCACCAATCGATTTAAGCATTGCTGTTCCACCTGCAGCTTCTGCTGGGAAGAACTTTAAAAACTTAAATCCGTGACTGGCTAATTTCATCACTTCACTTGGCGTTGCGGCGCCCGGTAGAAATGGAATATCAGTGCCTTTTGCCAGTGCTAAAAGTTCATCATTTACGCCTGGGCTCACCATAAAATCAGCACCTGCGGCAACTGATGCATCAAAGCTTGCTTTATCTACCACAGTCCCGGTGCCAACATAGGCTTCTGGTACTTCGGCTTTCATTAGCTTTACAGCTTCTGCAGCAATCGGTGTACGCAGTGTAATTTCAAGTGCTTTTAGACCGCCGTTATACAGCGCTCTTGCTAGTGGCGCTGCATCTTCTAAATTATCAATTACCACCACTGGCACTACCGGTGCCGATGATAATATTTTTTCTATGCTCATAGTGTGTTCCTCATACCCAGTTTGGCGAATTATTATTCTATTCCAAAGGCGCTAGCGCCCATGTCTGCGCTACTTACGATATTTCTAAATCCGGTGAACAACTCTCGGCCCGTACCAAACGTTAAGCTAGGTACGCTAAGTTGTAATTCACGTTGTGCTAATTCTTCATCACTTACATGTACTTTTAAGATACCTGCTGGTGCATCAAGAGTAATTAAATCACCTTCCTGAATCTTAGCAATAATGCCGCCTTCAACCGCCTCTGGTGCTAAGTGGATTGCCGCTGGCACTTTACCTGATGCGCCTGACATACGACCATCAGTTACGATCGCTACTTTGTAACCTTCATCTTGCAAGGTTGCCATTACTGGCGTGAGCTTATGCAGCTCTGGCATGCCTTTGGCTTTTGGACCTTGCTCTTTCAGTACAGCAATAAAGTCTTGGTTTAGCTCACCGCGTGTATAGGCTTCTTGTAATGCACTTTGTGAAGCAAAAACTTTTGCTGGTGCTGTAACAACTTGATGTTCAACTGCAACCGCAGACACTTTGATCACGGCTTTACCTAAGTTACCAGTTAGTAACTGTAAGCCACCTTGTTTACTGAATGGGTTGTCAATTGGACGAAGCACATCTTCGTCTAATGAATTCTCTGGACACGGTACCCATTTAACTTTGCTTGGGCCTGTTGCGCTCGTCATGATCAGGTTGCTGTCAGTATCTAAACGTGGTTCTTGGGTATACGCCTCGAGACCTTCGCCAACAATGGTTTTAACGTCATTGTGCAAGAACCCTGCACCAACGAGTTCTCTCATAAGGAAACCCATGCCGCCGGCTGCTTGGAAATGATTTACATCAGCAGAACCATTTGGATAAATACGTGTTAGCAGTGGCACCACTTCTGATAAATCCGACATATCTTTCCATGTCAGCTCAACGCCTGCCGCTTTGGCAATTGCCACTAAGTGAATTGCATGATTCGTAGAGCCACCGGTTGCTAACAAACCAACTAAACCATTAATAATGGTTTTTTCAGTTACAACATCCGCTAAGCAATTGGCATCTTTACTTTGAATCAATTGTTTAAGCATGGTTTCTACCGCATTACCGGTTAAACCATCACGCAACTCTGTATATGGATTGATGAACGAGCTACCAGGAAGGTGCAAGCCCATAATTTCCATCAACATTTGGTTACTGTTTGCAGTACCGTAAAACGTACAAGTACCCGCGCTGTGATAAGACGCACTCTCCGCTTCTAAAAGCTCATCACGGCTTACTAAGCCTTGAGCAAACTTTTGACGAATACGGGCTTTTTCTTTATTTGGAATGCCTGACTGCATCGGGCCTGCTGGCAAAAAGTACACCGGTAGATGACCAAATGATAAAGCACCAATTAATAGACCAGGGACAATTTTGTCACACACACCTAAGCAAAATACGCCATCAAACACATCGTGTGATAATGAAATAGCTGTCGACATCGCAATTACATCACGAGAAAAAAGCGATAACTCCATGCCATCACGGCCCTGAGTTACGCCATCACACATGGCTGGCACGCCGCCTGCAACTTGAGCTGTGGCATCGTACTTTGTAGCAATGTCTTTAATTAAATCTGGATAATCTTTGTATGGCACGTGCGCAGATAGCATATCGTTATATGAATTGATAATCGCTAAGTTTGGCTGCTCATCAGCTTTTAAACGTGCTTTATCGTCACTGCTACACGCAGCCATAACATGGGCGATATTGCCACAACCTAAACCAGAACGAACTCTTGTTTGTTTTTTTGCATGATTGATGCGTTCTAAATAGGCTTGGCGAGTAGCTTTACTGCGTTCAATGACGCGTTCGGTGACTTCTTGAATACGAGGATGTAACATAAAATTCGACTCATCTCTAAGGTTAGAGGATAAAGGCTCAGTGGCAAGTACATACTCCACGAATGAACTTGCACTGAGCATCTTTGATTTACCCGTTCAAAGGTATACGTTGCCAGGTTGTCTCTCACAATCAACCTGACACCGGTGTCACTGTATTAACGCATGACTGTGACACCGGTGTCAACCCTATCCTATAAATTTAGTTTAAATATTTTAAATGACCAAATAATGAACGAAAATAATTTTTCAATAAGAGGATCTAGCTTGGTCGTTAAATTGTGTTGCTGGAGAGCTTGAAAATGTGAGGATTTTTACTTTAATGCATTGATTATAATATGTTTTTATAAGCGAAATCATATCAATCATAAGTACCTATGAGCGGATAAAAAACCCATATAGCAACAACATGCAGACTGCTTTGTTAAGCAAAAAAATGCCCGAGTAAGCGTCACTCAAACTCGGGCAACTGTGAAAAGCCTTATCTAACTTGTGCGGTAGACTCGCGTGTGATTAATCGCGCTTCAAGCGTAACCTGATACGGTTGCTCTTGCGGATCACCAATATGCTCAATCAGTTTAGTAACCGCTTGTTTGGTCATTTCTTCAACCGGTTGCGCTATAGTAGTAAGACCAGGCCAAATATGACGAGCAATTGGCGCATTATCAAAACCCGCGATAGAAATATCATCGGGTACTTTAAATTGACGTTGTGTTGCCAATTTTAATACCGCCGCAGCCATGTAATCATTTGATGCAAATACGGCGGTTGGACGTGGGGTTAAATCTAAAATGCTGCGCGCACTATCGACCCCAGAATGATAACTAAAGTTACCCTCTTCAACCAAACGTTCATTAAATTCAATGCCGTGCGTACTAAGCGCTCTGCGATAACCTTTGAAACGCTGCTCAGTGGCACTGTGATCTGGGTGGCCTTTAATAAACGCGATCGCTTTATGGCCAAGCTTAATTAAGTGCTCAGTGATCTCAAATGCGCCCTGCTCATCATTACTGCGTACTGAAATTGAATCGTCTTCAAGCACTGCTGATGCAACTCGTGCATACGGAATTTTTTTACTTTTGAGAAAATCGACTAATACCTTAAAATCTGAAAATGGCGGCGTCAATACCAAGCCATCAAGACGAGAAGATTGTAGTAAATGCTCAATATTACTGATCAACGCATCACCACGTAAATCACATGGGTGGATCAACAAGTTATAGTTGTTTTCTTGACACGCAGCAAGCGCACCAGTTTGCACCCGAGTGATATAACTTTTACTCGGGTTATCGTAAATGCAACCAATAATAAAACTACGATTTTGCGCCAAACCTCTGGCGATCGGGTTAGGAGTGTAATCTAGCTCTTTAAAAACCTTAAGAACTTTTTCACGGGTTGCATCACTAACATTAGGTTCATTATTTAAAACCCGAGACACGGTTTTTTTAGAGACCCCGGCATAACTTGCAACACTATTTATTGTAACTTTCTTCATCCAACCTTCCCAATAACACCCCTATGAGCGATGTATTATGACTGCTCATTGACGTGCAAACATGCAGCAGCACCAATAAGTGGAATATTATCTTGTGTGACTAACGTCACTGGTATTTGGCTCACATACTGCGACATGATCCCTTTAGCACCAAAACGCTCAACAAAACGACTAGCAAGTAAACGAGCTTGCATACGCGGTAAAATACCGCCACCAATATACACACCACCTAACGCACCAAATGCCAGTGCTAAATCGCCTGCGACACTGCCAATCCAATCACAAAATTGATTTAACGTAGCATCGCAAATGGCACATTCACCACTATTTGCTAATTCGCTAATTTGTGCAGCGGTTAAATTCTTAGCATCGACACCTTTTACAGCCGCCATGGCTTGATACAAATGAGCAATACCCGGCCCTGAAAATACTGTTTCGACCGATACATGTGGCAATAGCTTACGTAACTCGATGATCAGCTGAGTATCTAATTCACTCACTGACGCCAATGTTATATGCCCACCTTCACAACTCAAAACAGCACGTGATTGGCTAGTACGCACTAAACACGCCGCACCAAAACCAGTGCCCGGACCCATGACTGCAATATTTGCATCAGTATCGGCTTGTCCTGCTTTAACTGCAATGTTTTGTTGTGGATCTAAATAAGGTGCTGCATAGGCAAACGCAGCAAAATCGTTGATCACTTCCAGTTGAGCTAAATTAAACTCAGCTTTTACTTGTTCGACACTAAAGTGCCAACCTAAATTAGTTAAATGTACTTGGCCTGCTTTTATCGGTCCAGCCACGGCTAAACACGCGCGTCGAGGTTGAATATGACTAACTTGAGATAAATAATGCGTTATTGCCGCTTCCAATGAACCAAAATTGGCACTGGGAAAAATGATATTATGCTCAATAACGAATTGTTTTTCTTGTAGGTTAAAAGCAGTAATTAAAGCAAAACGGGCATTAGTGCCGCCGATGTCGGCCACTAAGATAGGATCGAATTCTGAATTTGGCTTGGAGTTCATCGTGTTTTCTCTTTTGTCTAAGCGGTTTATATACTTAGCTATAACCGTGCTTATTATTGTAATTTCAATGGTCTTGCTATCGCTATGAGATAAACTTTGAGCTATCACCTCAAAGTAGTTACTCTAGTATAAAAAAATGCTGCCCAACTAAATGGGCAGCCAATACGTTTTGACAACAAAATGATAAAACACCCGCATTATGACACCGGTGTCAGGGTTGGATCAATAAAAATTTTAAATTACTGATAAATTACTGATAAATTACTGATAAATAGCTTGTAAAAATCAGCAAATAAACGAGAATAACACGAGTTATTTGCACTTTAGTTACTTGAAATAGTTAGGTTGTGTATGAAAGGTAAAGCTACATCGTTTGACATTGCACACTACGCAGGGGTATCACAATCCACTGTCTCGCGCGCCTTGCGCAACAGTCCATTGGTTAATGAAGAAACCCGCAAACGTGTTTTTGAGGTAGCCAAACAGCTTAACTATAAAGTCGACAAAAATGCGAGTAACCTTCGAACTCAACAAAGTAGTACATTGGCTTTGTTACTGTTTGAAGATCCCACAGCAGATGAATCACAAATCAATCCGTTCTTTTTAGCGATGCTCGGCAGCATAACGCGTGCTTGCGCAAAAGAAGGGTATGACTTATTGGTATCGTTTCAATCTGCAAGCTCAGATTGGCAAGCGGACTACGAAGACAGTCACCGTGCTGATGGTATTATTTTATTAGGTTATGGCGATTACATTGATTTTCAGCCTAAGTTTAATACCTTGCTTGAACAAAACACCAAATTTGTTTGTTGGGGAGCAACGGTAGATAATCGTGCCGATTTAACAATTAGCTGTGATAACTATGGCGGCGGCCAACTTGCTGCTGAGCATTTATTGGCGCATAACCGAACTGATTGCGCATTTATTGGTGATGCATCTGATCATAGCCCTGAATTTTTTGCCCGTTTTAATGGCTTTAAAGACAAGTTAAAACAACATGCTATTACCTTAAGCGAGCGAAAAATAGCGAATGCGATTTCGACCGAAGAGTCTGGTTATCATGCCACACGTTCGCTTATTGCCAACAATATTACCTTTAATGCCCTTTTCGCTGCTAGCGATCTGATTGCTATAGGTGCAATACGCGCTTTAAAAGAAGCCAATATTAACGTGCCGAAAGATGTAGCCGTGATAGGTTTTGATAATATTTCGATTGCCAGCTATGTAAACCCGCCACTCACAACCATAGAGCAAAACACCACAATAGCAGGACAAATGCTAGTTGAAAACTTACTAAAACTAATTCGTGGTGAACAAGTACAAAGCACCCTACTAACACCGCGACTAATTGCACGAGGTTCCAGCTAACTACATATATTTTATTACATTATTTACGGTCTTTTGTCCTTATTTTTTTATAATTACACGCTAGGTCAACGTACTATTAACAGCCAATTCACACATTGATTTCACATTAGTTTTTTTTATCTGAAACTGAGCGTTTTTAGTGTAATTTCTCACTCGTCTTTTTATTAGTTTCTCTCTACAATCGCACTTTTATTTTTGCTCTTAAAAATTCAAGTGAATATCTTATGCTATTAACTATTGTTTATATTATTGGTATTACAGCCGAAGCCATGACCGGTGCGCTGAGTGCTGGGCGCAGAAACATGGATTGGTTTGGGGTTATGTTAGTAGCCAGTGCCACAGCAATTGGTGGTGGCAGCGTACGCGATATTTTACTTGGCAATTACCCTTTAACTTGGGTAAAACATCCAGAATATTTATTGATCACCTGCGTTGCCGGTATTATTACAACTTGGCTTGCAAAATGGGTGGTTAAATTTAAAGGCATTTTTATGCGTTTAGATGCCCTTGGGCTTGCCGCCTTTAGTATTATTGGCTGCCAAGTAGGGCTTAATATGGGTTTGCACTATGGTATTTGCGTAGTCGCTGCTATTGTTACCGGCGTATTTGGTGGATTATTACGTGATTTAATTTGTCGCCAAGCGCCGCTAGTATTACATCATGAGCTTTACGCCAGCGTAGCGCTGATTGTAGCTTGTTTATATCTAGCACTACACCACTACAACATTGATGACAACATCAGCGTTATTACAAGCCTATTTGTAGGGTATTTAATACGCATGGCATCGGTACGCTTCAAATGGCGCTTACCGACGTTTAGTTTATTAGAACCAGCTAATTTGAAAAATGAACAGTAAAGGCAGTCGTTTATTAACCCCTGCTCATAAGCTTTTCAATAGTCCAATTACTTTTTAGGCTATTGAAACAGCCAAAAAATATTATTTTCATACGTTAAAACTAAATAGTTTTACCGGCTGTTTTATTTTGAAAGTAATTATTGAGTAATAAAGATTGCAATAAACTTGTACCACTTGATGTTGCCCAATATAAACCAATAGCAGAGGGGAAGTTTATTAAGGTAATAACACAAATCACAGCTGGAATAATAAATAATAAGGTACTGGTTTGCTCAGCAGTACCAGGCATCATCGCCATAGAAAAATAAGTGATCACACCCACCAACAATGAAAGTGCAATATCGGGTTTTGCTATGCTCGCAATCCACGCAAACTTACTATTAAACACGATTTGTTGAAGAGCTTGAAACGTACCAAAGCCAAATAAACCTTGACCTGCCATATTTAACACACTCTTTTTATCAATAAATTTAATGTTGTGCTTTTTATAGAGCGCCATTGTCGATTTAGCTATTGCACTGGGTTGATCTTTATATTTGTTTTTTATTTCATCAAGCTCAGGCTTTAATACAGCTATCGCCTTTTTGTTACTAACGGTTTTGGCCATCGCTAACAAATTAATCGGCATTAAAACTAAGCGACCAATTAGTGTAAATAAAATAATAGCTAAAGCTTGGCTTAGCCCGACTTCTTGAGTAAAAAAGGCGATAGACTGCACGATAAAGCTCGTAAAAAAATTCCAAAGTTCCATTTACACTTCCCTTTCAGTTTGATGTATTAAAAGTAAACATCTCGACATATTATGTCAAGATGTTTATTAATGTTCATTATCGCGCTGATGGATCTTTTTTAATGATATTTACCAAATAAGGCTATTTTTTATCATGATAAAGACATTTAAACGTTTCTTACTTATGAGCTATATCGAGTTTCTAAAGCTGAGCAAAAAACCTCAAGTAAGCGAAGATTCGGAGCTAGTTTAACTCTCGATCACTTCTTGATGACTAATATTCGCACAAGAAATTCAACTGAATTATTCACTGCAGAGAAAATTAACTAATTTTATATTAAGATCGTTTTCTACCTCAACCCAGTACTTAACGTTCTATATTTCACACAGCCTTTGAAACTAATTTCTCCTTAAAAAATCATCAGCATGTTGTGAATCTGCTTTAAGTAGATGACATTTCCTTTAGTAAGACCAGAGGCGGATAAGCAGTAGTCGTAGTAATAAATAGCAATGTTGTCTGTGATGCTCAGAACAACATTTTTTAGTTATTTCACATCAAATCATGAACTTAAATGACACCATCAGTACTTGATAGCATATAGTTATTTAATAAGAGGGTGTTGCAAGCATAGGGTAAGTAAATAAGAAAAAGTGAAACACATTAACGAACCAATGGCATAAAATAGCCCACTCTAAACGCTGAGTTTTATAAAAAATGTATCCATAGCCAAAACCTGCAACAGCTGCCACTAGCATGTAACTAGCTCCAGCTGAAAAGTGTGCGAGTGAAAATAAACCAGTAGTGATCACAGGCGCTAGTAATGCAAACCGAGCAGAGATTATCACTTTCGAAAGCTTAGTTTGTATTATCCCTCTAAATAACGCCTCTTCTGCAACGCAGGTAAAAAATAGATTAATTGCTATAAATAAAAACCAAAATTCGGGTACTTTAGGCGCAAACTCCATAAGACCCAATATTAAAGCAGTGATGAGTGCAGCTAAAATAGTGATAGCAATAATCAAAAGTGGATACCCTACACTTATTGGTTTTAGCGTTTTATTTTTTGTAAAAAAATAAGCGCTCAGCATCAAACCCGCTAATGCTTTATCGAAATTAGCATACAGGGTAAATGTAATCGCATTGCTAGTAAGCTGTTCATTAACAACAATAGGCTGGTTATTAAAACCGGGGAACCAATGTAAGGCTAAACCCAGTGAGGCTATTACAAACAAAGGCGTTAAGATACTGCGTATTAACGCAGAGGTTGCAGATACCGAAAAGTGCAATAAGCCTAAACAAAACACAATAACAACAACTGCGTATAAGTTTATATATTCCTGATGATAGGCAGTTATAACACTTAGCAGCAGCAAGTATTGCCAAATTGGTTGGCGCAAAATTACTATCTTACAAAATGGAAAAACGCATAAAATAGATAGCGCTAGGAAACAAAAAGCCATGAATGTGTAATCTTATGTTTTAGATTTTAAAAAGGCTTTTTACTTTAATTAACGCCTTTTTCAGATCCGACCAGTTGTATGACATTTATAAAAGTAAAAAAGCTCTATCTGCTTTTTACATTTAATATCAATGATACAAAGCACTATAAATGGCATTAGTATCGAAATAAATAACACCATTGAAGTACCCATAGCGCTAAAAATAGGGCTACCACCAGTAACTACGTCCCATTGCTTACATCTGGAAAATGATGGCGATTTTAAATTCAGTGCTAGTAAGTAGTAAAATACGGAAAGCGCCAGATACTTGAAGATAGTATTGACGCCATAACTTATTTATTAGGGCTGTGATTCAAGGGACTGCTTTTCTTTAAGGTAAAGATAAAGTGGAAGCCCAAACGACACACCCACAAACAACGTACCCAGCACAGCAAAATATCGATATGTCACTTTATTTCTGCGACCATCGACAATGATAAAACCCAACAAAACAACGGCAGACACTGCAACATCAAGCCAAGCAAATACGCTGATAGAATTTGTCGCCGCATCATTAAACAAGAGACCAAGATCTAAGCCATTTGTAACTACCCAAGGAACAAAGGCGCCATAGGGTAATAAAATGCCTAATAAAGTAAGTACCAGATAAAACCTAACCATTTCACCATCCTTGCAACTATTTTTAGTAAGCCATAATCAATCTGTAGAATAACTCGTATTTAATTTATTTTTATTGATAGTTTAACCATAGGCGAGTTCCTATTTTGATTCAATCGGTTACTTCGATTTACGTAAAATATAAAAGGTTGTCATTGCCTCATTGACAGTCTATTTTGACCATGATTTTATCTAACAAGTTAACCGTAGGTTTAGAATAATATTTATTACGGAAGATGAACCATCCACTGCACTTTCTGTTAATTAAAAGCGCATCATAGATGTTGTTGGGCTAGGGATTAGAAAGCTCAGGCTAACCGATTATCTGCTCTTTTCTGGAGCGGAGGTAAAGACTATATTTATCACTACTTTTTTGTCTGCTTTACTTATATTTGAAATATCAAACGGTTCCTATACTTAAATAGCTTTTAACGCTTCTTTTTCTAGCTCTTTTTAGCCTGTAGAACACAACTTAGAAAAATTTAGATAACCATTATCTTCAAGGTTTATATGTACCTGCACTTTTTGACCAAAACAAGTTTCGCAAACAAATAAATGTGATTCAATTATACTCTTATTCTTACTAGCCCACTTTGGAACATCAGATTTCTCGTTAAAATCCACAACCTTTCTAGTTGAGAACTTCCTTCAGGTAGTTAATGCTTCATGGTTGAAGCACAGCCTATCATGAGCAAAACAAGATATAGTTTGATTAGATGTTTCATAATTCGCTAGAGCATATATCAAGCCAATTACTTGATTTAAATTTGACCGTCACGGTATGAAGACGGCCAAAAAAACTCTAATGTCTAATGACAGTAGTTAAGATCAATATATGCTATATTTTTGTGACTAGCTCTGTTTTTACAGGAGCAATTAACTCTTTAAATTTAGGGTGTGTAATTAAATCGCGAATCAAAAGCTGAACAGCAGGTGAAAATTCTTGAGCAACTTGTTGACAGGCTTTATCTGCGACCCAATTGGTTGAAAACTCATGTCTGGTCGATATTTTCACAGCGTTATCATTGCTTGATGATGCCGTAAGTTCAAACATCCATTTCCCATTGCCTATATTGGAGTTGAAGTCTATTTCAGTAAAATGTCCATTTAAAATAATCTCCGATTGCTCTTCGTATACACCTGCAACTTTCAACTCTGAAACAAATGCACTGTGAATGTAACTTTCAAAAGACTCTTTATTAGGAGTCTCAACTGAGCCAGCTCCTCTACATGATATGCCACTTTGTCCTGGCTTTACTGATGTAAATGGCTTAACAGCAACTTGTACACCCTTATAATTTTTAAGTGTCTCTATATTTTCAAACGATGCGCCATATTTTGAGGCATGGAAAGAACAACCTGAAATATATATAGCAGTAATCCCTATAATCATTATTTTTATTGTTTTATGCATTCTACCTTCCCTTTTTGTATTTAAAAAATTCAGTTTACGACCAAATTAAATAAAAAATATAACGAGCCTATAGAATTACTCGTTTTAAATTTATTTTTATTGATGTACCGACCATAGCTGAGTTCCTATTTTGATTCAATCAGTTACTGCTATTTCACGTAAAATAAAGAGGACTTAGCTATGTTTTAATTGTTTTTTGCAAGGTGTTAGAGTGACGTCTTTGAGTGGATAAGCACTTCCCTTTCTTAATGTATCGTGTTTTGCAGTGTTTCTAGAAAATAGAATAAATAAAAAGGACATACACAAGAATAAAAAAGTAGAATAAAAAGGACAGACACATATTTTGTGTCAGAAAATTTAGCACCTCTTCCGTTGTGGGTAACCGTATCATTATTTTTTTGCACACTGTT